>NZ_DDLD01000054.1:0-26085 GCF_002339435.1 Acinetobacter sp. UBA2581
ATGAAAATTATTTTTAAACTCCCTTTCTAAAACCCAACTTAACTATTTCATGCTAAGTTACTGTTTTATCAGAAGTTTTAATCTTCATCACCGCCGATGGATGTGCATTCTACAGCATTTCAGATGCCTTGCAACACCTTTTTTAAAACATTTGAAACGTGTGTTTATTTTATAAACCACAATATTTATAAATAACTGTTTTATATATAAAAAATATTTTAATAAAAATATTCATTATTTTATTTAGAAATTGTCAAAATAATTAAATATTTGATTATTATTAATTTTATTAAATTAAAAAAGCAAAAAGCAGAACTTTTGTCCTGCTTTTTGTACTGAATCTAATCAGATTAGAACTTCATACTGATTCTTGCCCAATAATTTCGTCCCATATTATTGAATTGTTCATTGGCCGCCAGACCGACACCTGCATTTCCCATCTTATTCAAATGCTCCGTATAGGTTTTATCTAACACATTATCAATACCCACTGATAAATCGATGTCTTCTGCTAAATTATAGGTTCCATTTAGCGATAATGTGCTAAAACCTGCGCTTGGCTGTAGATCGTATCCAACAATATTACCTTCATTCTTACTAATACGGTTTTGACCATCCACTACACGCCACAATAACCCAACATTGTATTTGTCTTGAATATAGCGCAAGTTAACTCGTGCTTCTAATGGAGAGATTTGGGGTAGCGGCGTATTGTCAGTTGTATTCTCACCCCAAGCGTACATTGCACTAACATCTGCTTGAATAGCATCTGTAAAGTTATAACCAATACCTGCTTCCGCACCAGCAATAATGGCATCAACATTTCTTGAATCGACAGTATTTTGCTTAGCACTCATATGCATTGAATGCCCATGCCCACTTGATTGTGTTTGTGGATATACCATCAAAATATAATCGTTAATTAAGCCTGTATAAGCTGACACCCAAGAATTAAATGCACCGTGTTCATGCTGATAGCCTAAATCAAGCTGTAATGTTTTCTCTGTTTCTAATTTTTTGAAAGTATTTGCCGTTACACCTTTGTAATCGGTTTTAAACAATTCCCAATAATCTGGCACACGTTCTACGTAACCTAAACCGATATAACTTTTACCATCATCATGGTTAGGGTGAGTATTTTCAAAACGGATAAATGCACTTGACAAAAGTTCTGTACGGCTGTGTTGAGTTTTTAAAGCATCAATTTCAACACGATCAATACGCGCACCTGATACAACACGATTGTTTCCTTCCAATTGATAAGTTAATTCACCAAAAGCACCATAAGACTGAAACTCCATATCAACTTTTAATGGCATATCCATGCTATTCGACTTCATACCACCAGCATGTTTATTGTGTTGAGAATCAAACCCCGTAATAAGTTGAGTTTTATCCCATTCACTTGTCATAGCTAAACGAGTATTGAGTGTACGGCGTGTTACCTGCATAGACATTGGATTATCCACCATTTGATGGTTGTCATCGTGTGTCTGAGGTACTTTTCTCAAACTATAATTATCCATAATATGGTCATTAAAATTATAGTTCACTTGCGCTTCAATTTTCTTAATTACATCTGTAATATTTTTCTTCTCAACACGCAAACCTAAGCTTTCTCGTGCAAACTGTGAACCATCCATGCCACGCCCTGCATAAACAGCTTCGCCATCAGCTTTTCCGCCTGTTAACTCAATCCATGTGTTTTCATCAGGTGTCCAACCTAATGCAATATCGGTATTCCATCTTTCCCAATCTGATGGAACTTTATTGTTATCACCATCCTTATAACTATCCGATACAGATCGGCTCGCATTTAAACGAATGTATTTTTTATCATCCCCTAATGCTGCTTCAACATTATGATCTAAACGACCATAAGAGCCCATAAGTACACTAGCTTGTCCACGGTAATTTTTATCTTCTGTAAAGCTTTCAGGATTACGTTCAAAAATAACTGTTGCAGCAGAACCTGTATTGGCATATTGAACCGTTTGTGGTCCTTTAATCACCGAAATACGGTCATAGCTTTCTGGCGAAATATAAGAGGTTGGTGAATCCATCCGGCTTGGGCAGGCACCTAGATTTTCTGTGCCATCAGTCAGGATTTTAATGCGTGAACCGAACATGCCACGAAAGGTCACATCGCCATTGGTACCTGCTCCGCTATTGACCGAACTAAAACCTACAATACTTTGCAGATAATCTGCACCATCGGTTGCCGGCACTGGCTGAATCGGCTGTTTCGGATCAGCACGGACAATCAGACCATTAGCATCATTACCGGCAGTTGAAGTCACCACAATCGGTGCCATGGTTTGTACTGGCATGGCTTCATTTGCCAGCACCATCGAAGAATAACAAGCAACACAAATCGCAGCCGCAAGGGGCTGTAAAGAAAATTTAGGCTGAGCCATTTTCTATCTCACTGAATACATAAATTGAACACGGCCTAAGTCAGTAAAGACCCAGGCAAAACAACGTGGATTTATGCAAACAGTGGCGGTGCCCGTCCCTGCGGGATTAAAAAGAGTCGCTGAAGGATAAACCAGACATGCTTAAAGGCTTGTTCAAAAGCCAATAGTCTGACCTGAATTCGATCCAGGACTTCTTTCACTTCAAGCTCAGGCGGCAAAACCAGGTTGCCATAGACAGTACAGTACTGACACTGATGACTGGCATCGTGTTCATGCGCTATGGAGTCCGAGGAAATAGGATGCTGATCAAGATGATGAGCAGGATGTTCAGAATGAACATGCGAGGAAACTAAAAGGGCACGCGTGATGGTTTCACAGACCGGAGCAACCTGATATTGCTTCGGCAGCAAAGGCTGTAAGAATACAGCAATCTGTAGAAATACCGCTAGAAAGGAAAGTAGCAGACCTCCCCGCAGAACCATAGGCAAACCCTTAAATTTATCTAGGCTGAGTATAACAAAACCCAATCAAAATTGGGCTTGTTGAATCATAAAAATTGCTTGGGAAAATAATTTTAGCGTTTAACTGCAACTTTTTCCTTATTGCGCTGGCGAACCAGTTTTTCTACTTTTTCACGGGCACGCTGACGTTTTAATGGCGACAGATAATCCACAAAAAGTTTACCATTTAAGTGATCCATTTCATGTTGGATGCACACAGCGAGAAGTCCATCAGCCTCTTGTTCAAAGGGTTGACCATCCAGACCAATTGCCTCAATTTTTACGCGTGACGGACGCTTAACTTTATCGTATATTTGAGGAACTGATAGACAGCCCTCTTCATAAGGCTGTGTTTCTTCAGTCAATGGTGTGATTTTGGGGTTAATGAACACCATGGGTTGATCTTTGTTTTCAGACAGGTCCATCACAATCAGCTGAATATGACGATCGACTTGGGTCGCGGCGAGTCCGATGCCTGGCGCTTCATACATGGTTTCAAACATATCTGCAGCGAGCTGACGAATTTCATCAGTAACTTCTTCGACTGGTTGTGCAATGGTACGAAGACGGGGATCCGGGAAACTTAAAATAGGTAATAAGGCCATACTGCGTCCTCAATTATGCCATTGATCAAAAAACCAAATGAAGGGAATGCTTCATCAAAAAAATGTGTGTAAGATCGTTATTATAACGCAATTACGCACATAATTTTAGGAATTATGATAATGAAAAAGGTTTTGAAGGGCATGCCATTTTTTAGTGCCTTGGGGTTAAAAAATCAAATGCTCGCACTGGCAGTTTGTGTCGGAATGAGTATGGGGACAATGTATTCAGCCGAGGCAGCTCCTGCCCGCAACGTTAATCCACCTGCTTTAAAAGCCAGTGCGCCTAATGTCTACGTGGTCAAAAAAGGCGATACATTGTGGGATATTTCAAAACGTTTCTTAAAAAATCCGGTGCGTTGGCCAGAAATCTGGGCCAGTAACAAGCACGTGAAAAATCCACATTGGATTTTTCCAGGTGATCGCCTGTTGATGTGTGACTATCAAGGTCGTCCAATTATTGGTAAAGACGAAGGTGATGGCTGTGAAGGTATCATCAGTCGTTATATCGGTAGTACTTCGTTACAACCACAGGTTCGTGTTGAATCTTTAAATAACACAATTCCAGTGATTCCATTGGCGCACATCCAGCAATGGTTGGAACGCTATACCATAGTGGCAGCTGATTCAGTTCAGGGTACGCCTTACATTCTCGGCACTGCAGACCAGCGCGTACTGGCCGGTAAAGGCCAGAAGGTCTATGCACGCGGCAATGGTTTGGTGGTTGGCCAGCGTTATGCGGTGTATCGTGAGGCAGACCCTTATGTCTTTACCGATGCCAATGGCAAGAAATATACGGCTGCTCTAGAGCTGCAACAGGTTGCTTCCGGAATCGCAGTACGTGGCGAAGGTGATGTCACCACGCTGGAATTGACAGATAGCTACAATGCCGAAGTGCGTCGTGGTGACCGTGTATTACCTGAATACGATCCGATGTTGCCTACCCTGTTCTATCCAGTGAATGCAGAAAATACGGTTGCTGGTGGTCAGATTGTGCGTGTACTGGGTTCAATTGGTACAGCAGCACGTCATAGTGTCGTGACAATTGACCGTGGTACGGCACATGGGGTTCAGACTGGTCATGTCTTTAGCGTAAACCAGAAAGGTGAAGTCGTGACTGATCCGAAAACCAAAGAGCGCGTACAGCTTCCAGGTGAGCGCATTGGCAATGTGATGGTCTTTAAAACTTTTGACCAGCTGAGCTATGCTTATGTGCTGGAAAGTGAGTTACCTATCAAGGTGGGTGCCAATATTCAAGCGCCATTGCTAGATGAATAATAGATTGATCTAACTTTACAACTGAAAGAATAAGAAGACACACGTATAGGTCTCGATATGCTGAACTCTTTATCACGCGTGCAACTGGAAACACTGACGTTATGGTATCTGGTTCAGCATTCTCTTTCGAGCTTCTATAAAATCAGTCAGCATTATTCAAGTCTGACCACAGCCATACAGCCTGATCAGGTGCCTACCTGGCAGGCGCTTGGCATTCATGCCAATCATGTCCAACGCTTAAAAGACTTCTCGCTTCCAGAATCACAACAGAAATTTCAGCGCTGTCTGGAAAAAGTTCAGCGAGATAGTGATTTTGTTCTACTCTACCATGATCTGCACTATCCACAGCAACTCAGCCACTATGTAGACAAACCACCGATTATTTTTGGCCAAGGTCAGCCGGATACCCTGCTACAAGCCCAAATTGCAGTTGTGGGAAGTCGCAAGCCGAGTCCTCATGGCCGGCAAGTAGCTTATGATTTTTCCTTTTATTTGAGTGAACAGGGTTTCTATATTAATAGTGGATTAGCACAAGGTATAGATGAAGCAGCACATCGGGCAGGATTAAAACATCAGGGAACCATTGCGGTGATGGGAACTGGACTGGATCAGACCTATCCTTCTCAACATGCACAATTGCGCCAGGAGATTATTGCGCATGGTGGTGCCGTCATTACCGAGTTTCTACCAGAAACCCCACCGTTGCAGCATCACTTTCCACGGCGTAACAGGATTGTCAGTGGCTTAAGTCTCGGGGTCATTGTGGCTGAAGCGACCTTAAAAAGCGGCTCTCTGATTACGGCCAAACTGGCTGCCGAACAAGGCAAGACTGTATTTGCCATTCCGGGACATATTTATAGTGAATATCATAAAGGTTGCCATCAGCTGATTCGTGAAGGCGCGATTCTGATTGATCACCCGCAACAGGTGATTGAAGAACTGGCACTGGCGACCCAATGGCAAGCCTTACAAAATGAAGTACAACATGACATGGCGGATGAACTTCCTGCACACATACCGCCCCATTTGCTCAGACTTTATAACCAGCTGGACTGGGTCGGACAGGACTTGGATCATCTCAGTCATCATCTGCAACAGGATGTTGCTTCTCTCACCGGTCAATTGATGGAACTGGAGCTACTTGGCTTTTGCACCCAGCAAGCCGGCATGTATCTACGTTGTCGTCCGCATAAATAAGGTTCACAATAGACACTTCTTGTTTTGATAAGGTATACACATGATCACCACCTCTGTTGCCGAAGCAGCTGAATGTCTCAAAACTGGACAGGTCTTGGCATACCCTACAGAGGCTGTTTGGGGTTTAGGTTGCGACCCCTATAATGAACAGGCATTTCACCAGATTTTAACCTTAAAACAGCGCCCGATTGAAAAAGGCGTGATTTTACTTGCAGCTCATATTTCACAAGTGGAACATTTACTTCAGGATCTAAGTAAAGAAATGCGTGAAAAAGTAATTGAGTCCTGGAGTAATGATCGACCTACAGACAGGGCGACCACCTGGCTACTCCCTGCCAATGACGATATTCCAGGCTGGATTAAAGGCAAACACCCTAAAGTGGCAGTGCGCGTGACCACTCATCCTCTTTGTGTAGCCTTGTGTCAGGCTTTTGGCGGTTTTATTGTTTCAACCAGTGCCAATCCTGCCGGCTTAGAACCTGCACGTTCCCTGCAAGATGCCATGCGTTATTTTGGTCAGGATCTGAATTATCTGAATGGTGATCTGGGACTGAGCCAGAAACCAAGCCGGATTATTGATGCCGTAACAGGTGAAATTATTCGTGACTGAGCCTTTGCTCAGTCATTTTTCTTTTCAAGTCGACTAAAGTTTTAAGACAAAAAAAAGCTCAACCATATAGGGATGGTTGAGCATAAAAAAGGATGTGTATCAATCACATCCAGAGGGTATCGAAATCTCTGGACATTTCAGCAACAGTTGCTGATCTGCGATGGAGCGTATTATGGGCGAACAGTTTAAAAAAAACAAATATATTTTAGCTCTTAAAAAGCAGCTTAAACCTATGATTAATCAATCATTATTTTAAAAAAATTCAAATTATCTTGCTCTTTTTAAAGTGCTTTTTGAAGAACCTAAAACCTCCCATCCTCGACTAAAGTCTATTTGTCTTTATTTACGAGATCATTCAAGCAAAAAAACTAAGTTTGTTTGTTCGTTTTTTAGGCAATTATTTGGCTTTTAGCAGCACCGGCGCCATGGTTTTTTTCTGGGCCAGTACAATGCCGAACAGAATAATCGCCCCACCAATACTGTGATAAATGGTCCAGGCCTCTTTTAACCAGACCAAGGCAATTAAAGCAGTAAACACCGGCATCAGGTTCATAAAGATACTGGTACGGTTCGGCCCCAGACGCTGAATCGCCATCATCCACAGCAAAGGTGCAATCAGTGACGGGAAAATACTGGCGTAGATGACGCTGCCAGCATTGGCCAGATTAATGACATCTAGACCCAACCACGCCACAAACGGCAGGTGATACAGCAATGCAAATAGAATCTGCACATACAGGCTCAGCATGAGCGGAATCTGCAGCTGCCATTTTTTCAGAAAGACCCCGTAAAAGGCATAGAAAAATACGGCAATAATCATCAGCAGATCACCCCACTGGCCGCCAGCATGCAACAGCCCCCACGGATTACCCTGCCCCATCACATAGATCAGCCCGGCAAAGGACAACAGACTGCCAATAATCGCATAGCGATTCGGGATATCGCGCAGAATCAGCATCGACACAAAAATGGTGAAAATTGGAATAAAGGCATTAATAATGCCCATATTGGTGGCGGTGGTGTAATGTGCGGCGGTATACGCCAGGCCCTGATACAGCACCAGACCAAATGCACTCAGCACTGCCAGCTGTTTCAGATGCGGGACGATCAGGGCACGTTCACGAATCACTCGCGGCAGAATAAACGGGGTCAGAATCAGAAAGGCAAAAAACCAGCGATAAAAACTGATGCTCACCGGCGAAATAAAGTCCGTCACATAGCGGGTCACGACAATATTCAGTGACCAGATCAGTACCGCACTGACCGGTAAAAGAATGGCCCAAGACAGCATTTTTTCTTGCTGTGTCATATTCTGTTCCTTGTTGAGTCGATAGACCTGAAGCAGACTCTGCTTCCTGCTCTGAATGAATGCCTTTTCACTTTATTTTTAAACTTTCCTTGCGCCCTCATTCTAGTCCAATTTAAGCGTTTTGGGGCAGTGTACTGCTGCGAAATGTTGTTCTGTTCAAGATCGTCCCATCATTCAGCCCTGCTTCAATCCAGTACCTGCTTAAAATATGCTGCGTTGACACAGCGCTATACAAAAATCTGTCAAAAGCCGCAGTAATGGGTCTTGCGGGATTGGGCAAAGCCCGTTACAACAGAGAACGATAATAAATCACTTTAGGATAAACACATGGCATCTGTATATGACATTCCGGTTGCGACCATTCAGTGTGAAGAAACCACGCTGAACCTGTATCAGGGCAAGGTGGTACTGATTGTAAACGTAGCCTCTAAATGCGGCCTGACCCCACAATATGAAGGTCTGCAAAAACTCTATCAGCAGAAAAAAGAACAAGGGCTGGAAATTCTAGGCTTCCCTTCCAATGATTTTCTGGAACAGGAACCTGGAAGTGAAAAGGAAATTCAGGAATTCTGTTCCCTGAACTATCAGGTGGATTTCCCGCTGTTTGCTAAAATTCCGGTCGTGGGTGAAGCTAAACATCCTTTGTATACTACTTTGACTCAAGCTGTGCCAGAACGTATCGGTGAAGGTCCGTGGTGGAAAGATCTGGTCGACTATGGCCTGACTCCAAATGAACCACCTGAAGTCCTCTGGAACTTTGAAAAGTTCCTGGTAAACAAACAGGGTGAAGTCGTTGCACGTTTTGCACCGGATATCACGGCAGATGATTCACGCCTGCTGGATGCAATCAATGCTGAGCTTGCTAAATAAGTCTTTTTAAATAGGTCGGTTGCAACTGATGACCAGTTTAGCCGACCTAGTTCATAGACATGAACATTGAATTTCATATTTTTTTCACAAACTTATCTAAAATTTATGTTTACTGAAACCGCCAAGACCCGATAAAACATGAGTCTATTTCCATAACAACTCGAGCGAAATAATATGAGTCAGTCCATTTATGAGATTCCGGTAAAAACCGTCACTGGAGAAAATACGACTTTGTCCGATTATCAGGACAAAGTTCTGCTGATTGTGAATGTCGCATCGAAATGTGGTTTAACCCCACAATATGAAGGACTGCAAAAACTTTATAATGAGAAAAAAACCGAAGGACTGGAAATTCTGGCTTTTCCTGCGAATAACTTTAAAGGTCAGGAACCGGGCACAGATGAGGAAATCCAGCAGTTCTGCAGTTTGAACTATAATGTAGATTTCCCGCTATTCTCCAAGATCTCTGTCGTGGGTGAAGATCAGCATCCTCTTTACTATTATCTGACCCAAGCTCAGCCGCAACGTACAGGCGGCGAAGATTTTGCAGAGCGCCTGAAAAGTTTTGGCAATACGCCAAATGAATTACCAGAAGTGCTATGGAACTTTGAAAAATTCCTGGTCAACAAGCAAGGTGAAGTGGTCGCGCGTTTTGCACCCAATATTCCGGCAGATGATGCTCGCTTGCGAGATGCGATTAATACAGAATTGGCTAAATAATTTGTAACAGTAATGTAAGTATCTATTTCAAGAATAGATACTTATTCTTTATATTAAAATCAAATACTTAAAACCATATTTACGTAGCTCTAAAATCTCCATGATTTACGCTTAATTTTTATTTTTCTACAACACTTCATTCCATATTTATCAATGAGTTGAGCCTAATATGCAGTTATCCCAAGAGAGATAACGATAGGTTCAAAGCATGAAAAACTTAGTAAAAGCAGTCATATTTTCATTATCTAGTGCACTTGTGGCGACTTCAGCTTTTGCTGCAGCTCCAGAGCATCACTCGCAACATCATCAGCCACAAAAAACGCATGTTCAGCAGCATGCACAGCATAAATCCCCTGCACACGCTCAACAGCATAAACAGGTACATAAGAAAGTAGATCCTTCACACGATTGGCGTGTAGGTCAAAAAGTACCGGCTCAGTTCCAGAGCAAAGTGTACAAGGTAGACCACAGCAAATACAAAAGACTCAGCAAACCTGGTAAAAACCAGCAATGGATCAAAGTAAATGGTGACTATATCCTGACCAATGTGATGAGCCATAACATTATCAAAATTAGTGCAGGATAAGTTTTATCCTCCTCGGTGAAAAAAGAGTGCTTCGGCACTCTTTTTTAATGTCTTAATCATTTGTATTCAAAATATTTGTTATGACTTTGCAACAATCTTTTTTATCTCCACATTTTATTCTTATAGTCATATCTTAGAACCACCTGCACCGAGACCACGATTTCATGTCCAAGATTCTTGTAAATGCTCTTCTTCCTTTTGCATTATTTAGCTCAGGCATTTTATTAATGGGCTGTGAACAGGCGACCGAAGCACCGGTCGAGCAAGAACAAAGTACTCTTTCTACTGATCTTGAACCTGCACAGCAAAGTGATCGCACGACGACTGCGCAAACAGAGCTGAAGTCTGGCAATATGTTTTATATGGTGCGTGATGTGGCCGATCTGCAATTCAAGGCGGGCAGTTATGTTGAACAGTTAAAACAGACCCAAACTGATCTGCAAACTGCGGTAGATACTAAAGATACCCAGCAACTGCAAGCTACAGCAGGCAAGTTACAACAACAGTTGACAGGCTTTAATCAAGCCTTAAGTGAACTGAATTTAAAAAGTCAGGAAATTGATCAGGTACGTAGCAATATCATGAGTGCCAATCAACAGGTTCTGGCTTCTCCTTTACTGAATGGCCAAGTCGATTTTAGCCAGGTTGATTTAAAGAAAATTGAAAGCCAGATGGTCAGTGTGCAAGCTGAAATGCTTAAACTGGCAGGCATGCTGATTCAAAACCCAGATAAAGACGCTTCATCAGAAGCTGAAACAGAAAACACCTGATTTACGATTATATCTCGTTCAAAAAGAAGCCACTGTTTAAGTGGCTTCTTTATTTTAAAAATTAAATATTATTTTTTTGGGCTTTTTACGACAACCAGACGTTTCTGCACAAATTCTTTGAAACCATCGCTTGAAAGTTCATGACCATAACCCGAGTTTTTAATCCCGCCAAATGGCAGCTCTGGGGCAGTATCGGTATACCAGTTGATCCAGATCATGCCGGTTTCTACACGTGAAGCCAGCTTTTTCGCCCGCTCAATATTTTGTGAATGAATCACGCCTCCGAGACCATAATTGGAATCATTGGCAATCGATACAATTTCATCTTCATCTTTTGCCACATAAATTTGAGCGACCGGGCCAAAGAATTCTTCATACCAAGCCGGATTATCACGGCTGATATTTTCCAGAATAGTTGGCTGATAGAAATTACCTTGATGTTCATAAGGCTTACCACCAGTCAAAACTTTCGCGCCATTCTCTACAGCTTTATCCACCTGCTTGGTCAGTTTTTCCAACGCATCTGCCGAAGACAGTGGGCCAAGAGTAGTTTCAGAATCCAATGGATCACCAATTTTTAAGCCTTCAAAGACCTCGAGCATGCCCGCTTTAAATTGTTCTGCAATTTTCTCATGCAGGATAAAACGTTTAGCTGCTGTACAAACTTGCCCCGTGTTATTAACGCGTGCCTGACAGCCAATTTTGATCGCTTTTTCCAGATCAGCATCATCCAGCACAATGAATACATCATTACCGCCCAATTCTAATGTGGATTTGGTGACATATTTACCGGCCTGCCCCGCTACTGCACGCCCTGCACCTTCTGATCCCGTAAGAGCAACGCCTTGTACACGTGGATCTGCGATAATATCTGCGACCTGATCACTACTGATAAACAGATTAGTCCACACACCTTTCGGTGCGCCTGCATCCAGAATCAACCGTTCAAAGGCTTCAGCACATTGCGGAACGATGCTGGCATGCTTGGCTACCACAGGGTTGCCAATCGCGCAGTTTGGCGCAAAGACACGCATCAATTGATAGAATGGAAAGTTCCAGGGTTCTACCGCCATAATAATGCCTAAGGGATGATGTTCTACCCAAGCTTCTCCCAGTTCCGTTTCATAAGAAACTGGCGCTAAAAACTCTTTGGCATGATCAGCATAGTATTCTGCAATTTTGGCGCAGGTTTCAATTTCACCTTCACTCTGCTTGATCAGCTTACCCATATCCAGCGTCATGATTTTAGCCAGTTCTGACTTACGTTCCCGCATATTGTTTGCCAGTTTACGAAGTACCTCAATCCGGGTATCTACTTGTTGAATCCAATCCGACTTCAGGATTTTTTCTGCGGTATCCAAAGCATTCTGGATATCTTGATCAGTATGTGACGGATAATCTTTTAATTTCTGGTTATTAAAGGGGTTAATGGATTGATAACTCATAATTAGATCCCTGCTTGGCCAATTCAATTTTTATAAATGGATAACAACGTGATTCGCGTCGTGACAGAGGTAGTAGAACCGTGAAGCTTTTTACTGAATAAATCTGGAAAGCTTAAAGACGCCATATCAACTTAGCATTGTTTTTTTCTGACTATGACTTTGCTTACAGATTGGTTCAAAAGATTACGCAGCGCAGGTAAAAGTTATATCGAGTGGTACAAAGTGAAAGTTATTTAAGAACCAGAAATACTAAAACTGATACTTTCAACATTCATACTTCCAAAAATTCCTAGTTAAAACAAACAATCCAAATCAGCTGTTCTAAGGCGATGCCTAAATAATATAAATTTCAAATTTTCAGGTGTGTAGTACATTATCTATATAGCGGATAAAAGAAAATTAATCATGAATCAAATAATATCTACTATCATTCAAACAGCAGAAAACTATTTTGATAATGCAGTTTTAGAAACGACCGATACTATTTTTCAAGAAATTGTAAAAGCTTTTCCAGTAGCATCATCAGGTTTAACAATTTATCAAGCTTTTAGGAATTATAACGAAAAGCAAAAACTGAAAGATATCCTAGAATTTATAAAAGAAGGCGAAAGTTTGGCATCAGGCACATTACTAAAAATCTTCAAGGATCAAAATAACTTAGAAATAGGTAGTCAGCTACTCAATGCATTAGATAAAACTTATTTAGTGCATCAATCCAAAATGCTTGCTCGACTTGCTCTTTTATATGATGTAAAGGAAATTAATAGAGCAAATTTTCTCAGATATGCTCATATTATTCCTCACTTCACTTCTTTTTTATTAGAAGGCTTAGAAAAGGCATATGTAGCCTTTGAAAAAATAAAACCAATAAAAATTATCACCTTAAAAATGAAGAATGTAATTTTTCAGCATCTGAATTAGAAAGATTTGGTTTTTTATATGTTGTTGCAACATTCGGTACTGGCAATAATTATGGCAGATCAAAAGACTTAATCTTTTTCTATGAGAATATTTATCAACATAAACATAGAAAAAATTAAACCCATAAAAAAACCACCCTTTCGGGTGGTTTTTTCAATCTTAAACTAGCAATTACATTGCACGGTTTTTGATTTTGCGGATCGTTTCCAACTGAGCAGCAGTTTCTGCAAGAGCAGCCAAAGCAGCAGCAGAGTCCAAATCGCTCTTTTGATTTGCTAGCAATTGTTCAGCGTGTTTACGCGCTTCAATAATTGCCGCTTCATCCAAGTTTTCTGCACGGACTGCTGTATCAGCAAGAACCGTAACAACATGCGGTTGAACTTCTAGAACACCACCAGATACATAGATTAATTCTTCTGTACCGTTTTCCAAAATAACGCGGATCGCGCCAGGTTGGAGCAAAGTTACCAGCGGAGCATGACCAGGCATAATACCTAACTCACCGCCAGCACCTTTAGCAATTAGCATAGTTACAGTGCCTGAGTACAAAGACTCTTGAACACTTACAACGTCACATTGCATAGTCGCCATGAGAATCTCCTAAATTAGGGAACTAATTAAAGTTTCTCAGCTTTAGCAATCACTTCGTCAATACCACCAACCATGTAGAACGCTTGTTCTGGGATGTGATCGTATTCACCAGCTAGAAGACCTTTAAAGCCACGAATCGTTTCTTTAAGCGGTACAAGTTTACCAGGAGCACCAGTAAACACTTCAGCTACGTGGAACGGTTGAGAGAAGAAACGTTGGATCTTACGTGCACGGTATACAGTAAGTTTGTCTTCTTCTGACAATTCGTCCATACCAAGAATTGCGATAATGTCTTTCAATTCTTTATAACGTTGAAGAACGTTTTGAACTGAACGAGCGATTTCGTAATGCTCAGTACCAACTACAAGTGGATCTAGCTGACGTGAAGTAGAGTCAAGTGGATCGATCGCAGGGTAAATACCTTGTGAAGCGATGTCACGGCTCAATACAACAGTTGCGTCCAAGTGAGCGAACGTAGTTGCAGGCGATGGATCTGTTAAGTCATCGGCAGGTACGTATACCGCTTGGATTGACGTAATAGAACCAGACTTAGTCGATGTAATACGTTCTTGAAGAACACCCATCTCTTCTGCAAGAGTCGGTTGGTAACCTACTGCAGATGGCATACGGCCTAGAAGTGCTGATACTTCAGTACCCGCTAGTGTATAACGATAGATGTTGTCGACGAACAATAGTACGTCACGGCCTTTACCGTTTTCGTCTTTTTGATCACGGAAGTACTCAGCCATAGTCAGACCAGTCAACGCTACGCGTAAACGGTTACCTGGTGGCTCGTTCATCTGACCGTAGACCATTGCTACTTTGTCTAGAACGTTAGAGTCTTTCATCTCGTGATAGAAGTCATTACCTTCACGGGTACGCTCACCAACACCAGCAAACACAGATAAACCTGAGTGAGCTTTAGCGATGTTGTTGATCAACTCCATCATGTTTACAGTTTTACCAACACCGGCACCACCGAACAGACCAACTTTACCACCTTTCGCGAACGGGCAAAGTAAGTCGATGACTTTAATACCAGTTTCTAGAAGGTCAGTAGAAGCCGCTTGTTCTGCATAAGAAGGCGCTTGACGGTGAATTGGTAAACGCTCTTCAGTCGCAACAGGACCAGCTTCGTCGATAGGGCGACCAAGAACGTCCATGATACGGCCAAGAGTCGCTGTACCTACTGGTACAGAGATCGGAGCGTTAGTGTTAGTTACGTTCAAACCACGCTTAAGGCCTTCAGTAGAACCCATTGCAATAGTACGAACTACGCCATCACCAAGTTGTTGCTGAACTTCTAAAGTAGTTTCAGTACCGTCAACTTGGAGAGCGTCATAGATCTTAGGAACGCTGTTACGTTCAAACTCGACGTCGATAACCGCGCCGATGATCTGAATGATACGACCGCTACTCATTGCTGTCTCCTCAATTCAAACTAATATATGTTAAACGGCAGCGGCACCACCAACGATCTCAGAAATTTCCTGAGTAATCGCGGCTTGACGCAGCTTGTTATAAATAAGTTGCAGGTTCTTGATCAACTCACCCGCGTTATCAGTTGCAGCTTTCATTGCAACCATACGAGCAGACTGCTCACACGCGATGTTTTCGATCACACCTTGATACACCACAGACTCGATGTAACGAACCAACAAGCCATTTAAAAGCTCTTCAGCTTCAGGCTCGTAGATGTAGTCCCAACCGTATTGACGGTTAAGCGTCTTGTCTTCTTCAGCAGCTGCCAAAGGAACAAGCTGTTCGATCTTTTGGTTTTGAGTCATGGCGTTGACAAAGCCGTTAGAAACCAGATAAATACGATCTAATTCGCCTTTATCATAAGCGTCTAACATCACCTGTACAGAACCAGATAACTGTTCAAGACTTGGAGTGTCGCCCACTTGAGTGGTCGCACCAAGCACTTTACCGCCGTAGTTTTTAAAAAACGAAACCGCTTTTTGACCAATCAAAGCAAATTGAACTTCAATTGACTGCTCTTGTTGCTGCTGAACGTGTTTTACCACTTTCTTGAACAGGTTAATGTTCAAACCACCAGCAAGGCCACGATCTGAAGACACAATGATATAGCCAACGCGCTTAACAGGACGTTCAACCATATAACGGTGTTTATATTCAGGATTCGCTTGTACCAAATGAGCAATTACACGGTGCATATTTTCGGCATACGGACGGCCTTGAGCCATGCGCTCTTGCGCACGACGCATCTTAGAAGCTGCTACCATCTGCATCGCGCGAGTAATTTTCTGCGTGCTTTTGATACTAGCTACTTTGGCGCGAATTTCTTTTAAATTTGCCATACGCTTAACCTAGTATTCGAAGGCCCTTACGAGCCCTCGAAGGTTGATTCCGTGAACCAAACCAACACCAATCTAGCAAGTTGCTAAATTAGTAAGTTTGAGTCGCTTTGAATTTTTCAATACCAGCTTTGAATTCAGCTTCGATATCTTTATCCCAAGCACCAGTCTCGTCAATTTTTTGCATTAATGCAGCGTGTTCTGAACGGAAGTAAGCAATTAACGCAGCATCAAAGTCTACGATTTTCTTAACTTCTACGTCAGCCATGTAGCCTTCGTTAGATGCATAAACTGATACAGCTTGGTCAGCGATTGAGTATGGAGCATATTGTTTTTGCTTCATCAACTCAGTTACGCGTTGACCGTGTTCAAGCTGTTTACGAGTTGCTTCGTCAAGGTCAGAAGCGAACTGAGCAAACGCTGCCAATTCACGGTACTGTGCAAGTGCAGTACGGATACCACCAGACAATTTCTTAATGACTTTAGTCTGCGCAGAACCACCAACACGAGATACAGAGATACCCGCGTTCACAGCAGGACGAATACCCGCGTTGAACAATGATGTTTCTAGGAAGATCTGACCATCAGTAATCGAAATTACGTTGGTTGGTACGAATGCAGATACGTCACCTGCTTGAGTTTCAATAATCGGCAATGCAGTTAATGAACCAGTTTGGCCTTTAACTTCACCGTTAGTGAATTTCTCAACGTAGTCAGCAGATACACGAGAAGCACGTTCAAGTAGACGTGAATGTAGATAGAACACGTCACCTGGATAAGCTTCACGACCTGGTGGACGACGAAGAAGCAATGAAATTTGACGGTAAGCAACAGCTTGTTTAGACAAGTCATCATAGATGATAAGCGCGTCTTCACCGCGGTCACGGAAGTATTCACCCATTGTACAGCCAGAGTATGGAGCCAAGAACAGCATTGCTGCTGGATCGGCTGCAGCAGCTGCTACAACAGTTGTATACGCCATAGCGCCAGTTTCTTCTAGCTTACGTACTACGTTTGCGATAGTTGATTGTTTTTGACCAACTGCAACGTAGATACATTTAATGCCAGAGTTTTTCTGAGCGATGATCGCGTCGATCGCCATAGCTGTTTTACCAGTCTGACGGTCACCAATGATCAACTCACGTTGACCACGGCCTACTGGGATCATTGTATCTACTGATTTATAACCAGTTTGTACAGGTTGATCCACTGATTGACGCCAAATTACGCCTGGTGCTACTTTTTCAACAGCATCAGTCAGTTTTGCATCAATAGGGCCTTTACCATCAATCGGGTTACCCAAAGCGTCTACGACACGGCCAAGAAGTTCAGGGCCAACCGGAACTTCTAATACACGACCTGTACAACGAGCTTTTTGACCTTCTTGAAGGCTTAAGTAGTTACCTAAAACAACGACGCCCACTGAATCCTGTTCTAGGTTCAGTGCCATACCGTATAAGCCGCCGTCGAATTCGATCATTTCACCGTACATTGCATCAGCAAGGCCGTGAATGCGCACAATACCGTCGGATACCATAACAATGGTACCTTCGTTTTTAGCGGTCGCGCTGGTGTCCAGATCGCCGATACGCTGTTTAATGAGCGCACTGATCTCGGATGGATTCAGTTGTTGCATTGCGCTATACCTCAATCTTTTTAAAGTTCAGTCTTCTTATATGCAATTAAGCTAGAAGACGAGTACGCATTTTTTCAAGCTTATTAAGCGCAGAATCATCTATCACTTGGTCGCCTGCACGAATAACCACACCCGCGATTAACGCCGGGTTAACTTCTACAGAAACATTTACTGCTGCATTGAATTTTTTCTCTAACGCATGAGTAAGAAGTTGTTCCTGTACAGAAGTCAATGGGAATGCTGATTCAATTACAACATCCACAGTATTGTTATTCTGTGATTTGAGCTGTTCATATTCTGCAGCGATTTCAGGAAGCAAAGCCAAACGTGCATTTTCAGCAAGCATAGTCAAAAAGTTTGACACTGCAGGCGTTTGGTCTTCGCCTAAAACTTTAGCAAAAAGTGCCACCTGCTCAGCAGGTGTCAACTCAGGGCGATTTAGATAAGCTGAAAATGCTTCGTCTTGCACCGCAGCACTGAGCAATTCAAGTGCAGTTGACCAAGAGTCAGCTGTACCTTGCTCAGAAGCGTAAGCAAATGCTGCTTTAGCGTAAGGGCGTGCCAACGTCAAGAGTTCAGCCATAATCCGCCTCTCTTAAAGTTTAGCAGCCAGCTGAGTCAGCATGGCATTGTGAGCTTCTGCGTCAACTTGCTGGCTAAGAATTTTCTCAGCACCAGCAACTGCAAGAGCAGCCACTTGTTGACGTAATTCTTCGCGAGCAGCATTGATTTCAGTATCAACAGCTTCTTTAGCTTGTTGACGAATACGCTCACCTTCAGCTGACGCTTGAGTACGAGCTTCTTCGACCAATTGCGCTGCACGACGGTTCGCTTGTTCGATCAATTGAGCCGCTTGTGCTTTTGCCGCGTCCAGTTCAGCTTTCACTTGTGCTTGCGCATCTGCAAGGTCAGCCTTCGCTTTTTCAGCAGCATTTAAGCCATCAGCGATTTTACGCTGACGTTCACTAATCGCATTGATTAGTGGTGGCCATACAAACTTCATGCAGAATGCGACGAAAATCGCAAACGCAATCGCTTGGCCAAACAATGTGAGGTTGATATTCATTGCAAATTCCTCAAATAGTGAATTTCGGAATTAAGCTGATTAACCTACAAATGGATTAGCGAAGATGAAGAACAAGCCAATACCAACACCGATCATAGGCACAGCATCAAGAAGACCCGCGATTAAGAACATACGAGTTTGAAGTTGTGGAGCCAATTCTGGTTGACGAGCTACAGCTTCAAGGAAACGGCCGCCTAGAAGACCAAAACCAATCGCAGTACCTAAAGCACCGAAAGCGATCAAGATAGCAGATGCAATTGCAACTAGACCTAAAGTGAGTTCCATGATAATTCCTCAGAGGTTAGGTTTATACCAAATTAAGTTAAAAAATTGTGCCCAACCATCCCGTGACAGTTAGGCAATACCATTAATGCTTTTCGCTTGCCATGCTCAAGTATACGATAGTCAGCATCATGAAAATGAATGCTTGTAGCGTAATAACAAGAATGTGGAAGATCGCCCAAGGCACAGATAACGCCCACTGGATCCAGAACGGTAATAACGCGATAAGAATGAAGATTAACTCACCCGCATACATGTTACCGAATAGTCGTAGAGCCAATGAAACTGGACGTGCAAGGAAGGTTACTAATTCCAGAATCAAGTTCACTGGAATAAGAATCGCTTTTGCAACTGGGTTACTTGGGTTAAATGGGTTAAGTGCTAGTTCACCAACGAAGCCGCCAACACCTTTTTCACGGATGCTGTAGAACAAGATAAGTGCAAATACAGACAATGACATACCAAGGGTAATGTTAGGGTCAGTAGATGGAACGATCTTGAAGTATACGTGGTGTGGATCAATACCAAACAGGCCACCAATCACGTGTTGAGCGACATAAGGAATCCAGTCAACCGGGATAAGGTCCATCAAGTTCATGAGGAAAATCCACACGAAGATGGTTAGCGCTAGTGGAGCGATCAAACGCGATTTACCATGGAAGGTATCGCGTACACTTGAGTCAACAAACTCGATAATCATTTCGATTGCAGACTGGAACTTGGTAGGAACACCAGAGTTTGCAGCTTTCGCTACGAGCCAGAATAACAAGCAGAAAATGATACCGAGGCCGATTGACCAACCCATTGAATCCAAGTGAATAGCAGTGAACCCCATCTGTTGAGCTTCAGCACCATTCTCGGCCAATTTCCATGTACCGTCTGGCATTTTGCCATAGGTCATATTGGTCAAGTGATGCTTGATATACTCGGTCGAAGTAAGGGCATGTTCTTCAGCAGCCATAAATCACACCTGGTCAATGTCAAAAAACTATAGAACAAACGAATATCGCGTGCTGCTTGATATCTCGCCTGCTCCTAAAAAAACTTTTCAATTTTTTGTTGTGTTTAAACTCGTTTTTGTAGACGTGACACCCAAAAAGGAGCGACCCACGACATGGCTTGAACGAGCATAAAACCACAAAACAACGCAACCGGGGATAACGGCTTGACATTGCTTAAAATTAAAATGAAACCAACAATCACAATTGCAAACTTGCCCATCAGGCCTTTATACATGTTCGAAAGAACCTGCTTAGATGCCCGGGCTCCTGCCGCTCGAAATGATTGCCATGAAAAATAACAACTCGCAAGCCAGCAGACGAACGCCCCCAAAGCGGCACTCAAGGCTAAGGTTGAGTCTTTCACGACCCAGCCAATTAAGGCTGAAACAGGAATCATTAATGCTTGTAAGAGGACTAAAGCTTTCGCTAATCGTCGGTCAATCAAGCGACTAGTTCGGCTCATTATTTATTCACTCACAGCAAGCACGCTTGACAAGTTTAGCTGATGATTATTTTTAATCGCAGGCATTATAGAGTTACACCCCTGAACATGCAATCTTTTCCCGACCTTAGTCGTGTTTTTTTCAACAGATCAAATGCTGGCAAACTAATCAAAACTTGATTATTTTTAAATCATTGATGGGCATTTAACACACATTTACGGGTTTGCTCGGCCAATTTCTGCCAGGCCTGGATAAAGTCCCCTGCCCCACTCATGCTTTCATCGACACTCTGGAATACAATCGGTTTCAGTTTACGGTACTGATTTTCACCAGCATGTGCTTCTGCCAGCAGACACATTTTGCTCTGCACACGACTGTCTTGCAGATACTTGATCTGCGCCACGGTTGGTGACACATGTGGATCATCCGTCAAAGCCCCCATGAACTTCAGGTTCAATGGGCGTTCCAGATATTGATAGGCATCATGATAGGACCAATAAGGTTTAGCTTTACTTGTAGAACTATAACGCTGTGCAGTCAAAAACATGGTTTGGGCAAAGTCACGCGCATTTTTCCAATAGGCCTCCCGATGCTCAGGCAGTTGCTGAGAACGTAGGGCTGCAATAAAGAAACCGATACGTACTGCATTGTTAGGATCGAGCCAAACATGAGTATCGACAGTATCTTTTAAGGCTTGCCCACGTGGATTACGCATTGGCAAAGTGGTCAGAATACCCGAATCTAAAATCGCGATACTTTTATTGTTATTGTTCAACACTTTTGCCAACGGTGCTTCATGTGCCTGCCCTAACCAGATCACCAGACCAGCATCCTGAATCGTTTTCCGGTGTGCCGGGGTCAGGCTGACATCATGACCGCTTTGATTGGCCAATAATAAAGTCGGCTGTTCCACGCCTTGAGTAATGGTCTTGGCAATCAGATAAATCGGCTGCGTTGAAACCACCAGACTTTGCGACCAGCTAAGGGTACTGAAAAAAGCCAGGCTACACAGGGCAAGGAAACGGAACATGAAGAGAAATCGCTATATAAAGACAAATTTGATAGTGTTATAATATAACAAAATTACAAAAATACCTATGCCCAATCGAAACTCTGGGCGCTTCATGTTAAGATTTGAAATCTTTTAATTTTCAGTTTCGCACCTGAGGTGAACTATGGGTTCATGTTCGCACGAACACCACAATGCATTGCACGGCGTACACGACCATCCAAATGTCGCGCAACGTCTGGCCGAAGCAGAGAGTCTTTGTGCGGCAAGTGGCGCACGCCTCACTCCTTTACGCAAAGAGGTATTGGAACTGATTCTGAATGCAAGCGGCCCAATGGGTGCGTATGATCTGCTGGCACAAATGAAAAATGCCAGCGACCGTCCTGCTGCCCCACCCACAGTGTACCGTACACTCGACTTTCTATTAGAAAAAGGCTTTATTCACCGCTTGACCTCTATTAATGCCTATATTCCCTGCTGCCATCCGCGTGAAGGCCATCAGGCAGCATTCTTGATTTGTACTGAATGTAAAGCGGTTAAAGAAGCATCTGCACAAGGTTTATTAGAACAACTGGATGCCTTGGCGGCTTCAGACGATTTTAGTGCACACCACAGCATTATCGAAATTTCAGGAATCTGTCAGCAGTGTCGCAACAAAGCTTGAATGCATCACCCTTGATCCAGCTTTCCAAGATCTGGGTCAATATTGATGATCGTGACATTTTAAAGGCCATTGATTTCTCTTTGCAGGAGAAAGAGATTGTTACGCTGATTGGTCCGAATGGTGCCGGTAAGTCGACCTTAATAAAGGTCATGCTTGGGATCGTCAAACCGAAATCCGGTGAAATCAAAACGGCGCGCAAGCTGAAATTCTCTTATGTGCCACAGAAATTCAATCCTTCACATAGTTTACCGCTACGTGTCAAAGATCTGTTGGCGTTAGAAAAATGCCCTTCAGCTATTAAAGCTGAAATTATCCGTGATACCGGTATTGCCAAACTGGAAAATTCTAAAGTACAACAGCTTTCCGGCGGTGAACGTCAACGTGTTCTGCTAGCACGTGCCTTATTACGTCAGCCAGATATTCTGGTACTGGATGAACCGATGCAAGGACTGGATATTCAATCCGAAGCTGAACTGTATGAATATGTGCGTAGCCTGCCGGAAAAATATGGCTGTGCCATTTTAATGGTATCACATGACCTGCAATGGGTGATGCAAGGTACGCATCGTGTGGTATGCCTGAATAAACATATCTGCTGTAGCGGCCTGCCAGAAAGCGTACAGCAGCATCCAGAATATCAAGCCATTTTTGGTACCAACCGGGTGTTCTACCAGCATCATCATGACCATTGTGCGCATGGTGATTCAGCCACACCATGCCAGCACGATTCACGCCCCCACATTCACCCCGAGCCGGAAGCTTAAGCCATGATGGATTGGTTATCTCTCCTATTACCTGCATGGATTATGGGGACACTCTTGGTATTCCTGACAGCACCACTCGGCTGTCTGATGCTGTGGCGTCGTATGTCTTTCTTTGCAGATACGATGGCACATGGCACTTTGCTCGGTGTTGCGATTGCTGGTGCGATGAGCCTGCCACTCTGGATGGGTGTCAGCTTTATTGCAGTCTTATTGGTCGCTGTACTTTGGGTACTGTATGACCCACGCTTGCCAAATGATGCGCTGCTTGCACTCTGCTCCGCCACCCTGCTCTGTTCAGGGCTGTTATTCATTCAGCATTTACCGAATTTAAGACCGGAACTGCTTAGCTATTTGTTTGGTGATCTACTCACCATTTCATGGACAGATCTTCCTACTTTTGCCGTCGTGATTATCTTGGCATTGGCCGTTCTATATAAAAGCTGGCAGGCACAAATCCAAATTGCAATTGATCCTGATATGGCGATCAGTGAAGGGGTGAATGCAAAACTGCAACGTCTGATCTTTATGCTCTTATTGGCATTGTTTACTGTATTAGCATTACGTGCGGTCGGTTCTCTTTTGATGGGTGCATTGCTGGTGATTCCAGCTTTGACGGCTCGCCTACTGGCAAATTCTCCTCGTCAAATGGTGATCTGGGCTTTTGTGATTGCACAAATTGGTGTGACAGTCGGGCTCTGGTCAAGTGCAGGTCTGAATACGTCAACAGGTCTGACCATTGTGCTGACCATGTCAGTGCTGTTTGCTGCTATTTTTATCCTGCAGAAGTTTAAAAAACTGGCTTAAGACATGGCAGGCAAATTTTACCTGATCAGTGCCTGCTTGCTTGGACACAAGGTTCGATATGATGGCCGCGACTGTCTGGTAAAAGAGTTGGTCGATTATTTATTGCTGGATCAATATGTCACGATTTGCCCTGAAGTCAGTGGTGGTTTGCCTATACCCCGACCCGCAGCAGAGATTCAAGGCGGGACAGGATTAGAAGTTCTTAAAAGTTTAGCTCAAGTAACAGATATTCAAGGACAGGATGTATCTACTGCTTTTACACAGGGAGCTTATGCTGCCTTGGAGCTAGCACAGAAATTTCAAGTCACCCATGCTGTCTTAAAAGCCAATAGTCCATCTTGCGGCAGCAAGCTGATTTATGATGGTTCATTTACTGGAAATAAAATTCAGGGTGATGGCGTGACGGCCGCATTATTTAAACAGCATGATATTGAGGTCATGACTGAAGATGAATTTTTACAGATGATTCTTTAAGAGATCGTTGAATTCCCTCTCCTTTAAGGAGAGGTTTCCCTACTGATGCACCAAACTCAATAAAAACGCAGCTCCAGCGAACAAGCTGGCAAAAGTTCGATTCATGACTTTCTGCTGTTTTGGCGATTTCAGAAGGCGCAAAACCTTGGCAGCCAGACCGGTATAACCTGCCATCACAATCAGATCAATCGTCACCATGGTCGCAGCCATAATCACATATTGAATCCATTGCGGTTTAGATAAGTCCAGAAATTGCGGCAATACTGCCAGCAAAAATACAATTGCCTTGGGATTACTCATATTGACCAGAAAACCGTGGATGACGAGTTTCCCAGCTGATTTTCGTGCGAGTTCATGTTTAATTTCAATCGACTGTGCCGGTGCTTTCCACTGCAAAAAGGCCAGATACAATAAATAGGCAACCCCAAACCATTTCACTGCAAGAAATGCCCAAGGTGTAGTCGTGAACAATACTCCTGCCCCGGCAGCCACAATGGCAATTTGAACCAATAGGGCGAATTGCAAACCGAGCGCATTCCAGTATCCATGTCGAAAGCCATAATTCAGTCCGCTCGACATTGAAGCAATAGCACCCGCGCCTGGGGAAATACTGATCACCCAACAGGCTAACATATAAGCAAACCAGACTTGATAGGACATGGAGATTTAACTCATTCAAATTCAGGATCTAATTATATGACTTTTCCAATATTTTCAGCCAAAAAAATTGCTTAAACATCAGACTGCATACTATTCACTCTATAGCGCTTCAGGCACAATAGCAGGATTGGATACAGAAAATTTATTACAGGAGCCATGAATGACAGCCCAATCTGTAATTTTGCCATTACCTTCAGATCATGCTCGCTTTATTGTTTTACGTCTGAAAGATCTCAGTATTGAAGATTTTAAGGAACGATTAGAACAGCTCTTTACTACACGCGATCGCCTGATTACCCAACATCCGAATGCGCAAATTAAAACGGCTGTCGCTTTTGGTCCTGAGCTCTGGTCAAAACTGTATGAACAGGCACCTGCTGGTTTTAAACAATTAGAGCCAATTCAAGGTTCATTTCATATGCCTGTGGTTCCCGCTGATGTACTGATTCATATTGCCAGTGCGCGTGCCGATATCTGTTTCGCCTTGAGTCAGTCTTTCTTCGAAGGTATTCGCGATCAGGTTGAAGTATTAGATGAGCGTGTTTGCTTCCGTTACTTTGATGGCCGTGATATTACCGGTTTCATCGATGGGACTGAAAATCCACAATTTCCGGATGATCGAGCTGAAGTGGCTTTACTCGGTGAAGATGCTGGTATTTTCCAAGACGGTTCATTCATTTTTGCACAGCGTTATGCGCATAACCTGGATAAATGGAAAAAACTCAAAGTCGATGCTCAAGAACAAGTGATGGGTCGTACCAAACTTGAATCGATTGAGCTCGAGGATGAGGTAAAACCTGCCAATGCGCATATCGCTCGTACTGTTGTTGAAGATGAGGAAGGCGAGGAAATGGAAATTCTACGTCACTCTCTGCCTTATGGAGATGGTCGTGGTGACCAAGGCCTATTCTTCATTGCTTATACCAAAGACCTGAAAATCATTGATGCCATGTTAGTGCGTATGTTTGGTACATCAGGCGATGGGATCCATGACCGCTTGCTACATTTCGTGAATCCAATGGATGGTGCGTATTACTTTGCACCAAGTGAGGAGTTGCTAGAAGAGGTTTTGGAAGGATAAAAAACAAAAAAGCAGCTATCCTTAGCTGCTTTTTTTTGTTTTTTAAATGTCCCGTCCTGAAATAAGT
>NZ_DDLD01000036.1:0-38361 GCF_002339435.1 Acinetobacter sp. UBA2581
TAGTGCGTAAGTCCTATAATAAAAGTTCAGAATCCTTGGATTGGTAGCATAGGGGCAAAGCGAGAAAGATATTTTATTTTTAGTTGAGTCTAAAGTTACTGTTTTAGATTCTACTTTAATGAATGCAAGTTATTGATTTTATTTACTGTAGAAGAATTCTACAGACGAGCGAGAAAAATATTTCCTGATTTTTTGAGCTCTGGATAACTGTTTCAGATTCTACTTTAATGGATGCAAGTTATTGATTTTTATTGATTGTAGACGAATTCTACTTTGCATTTTCGCACTGACGATAGACGAGCGAGAAAGATATTTTCTTTTTAGTTGAGTCTAAAGTTACTGTTTTAGATTCTACTTTAATGAATGCAAGTTATTGATTTTTGTTGACTGTAGAAGAATTCTACTTTGCATTTTCGCACTGGCTGTATACGAGCGAGAAAGATATTTCCTTTTTAGTTGAGCCTGAATTTACTGTTTTAGATTCTACTTTAATGGATGCAAGTTATTGATTTTGTTGACTGTAGAAGAATTTCACTTCGCATTTTCGCACTGGCGATAGACGAGCGAGAAAGATATTTCCTGATTTTTTGAGCTCTGAATAACTGTTTTAGATTTGACTTTAATTGATTTAAGTTGTTGATTATAAACGCTATATTGCGTAATAACGAGAAAGATATTTTCTCATTAATAGATTCAATAGCTATAAATCTGCGGAATCAAAAATAGTGACTAATAAGCAGTCGAGCTGGATCTCTTATGATACTAGGCCAGGCTTTTGTAGGATAATGAATTAAAAGCCTTCTCAGGCTAATGACTACAAAGGTATAGGCATTATGGTAGAAATTGTTAAAAGTATAGACGGTCAAAAAATTTCTTCTGTATACATTGTAGGTGACTTACATGGTTGCTATAGCTTGTTGATGCAAGAACTTAAAAAAATTGATTTTGACTTTGAAAATGATCTGGTCATTTGTACAGGTGATCTTGTGGATCGAGGTGTGGAGAATCTTGAATGTATTTCTTTGTTGGATCAGCCTTGGTTTTTTACGGTACGTGGTAACCATGAGGAGATGTGTATAAGATCGCCTCATGATCGTAAAATAAAAGACATTCATGCACGAAATGGAGGAGAATGGTTTTATCAACTCAGCTCAAGAAAGCAATCCGAAATTAGCTCCCGTTTTCAACAATTGCCTTTGGTTATAGAAGTTCAATTGGGACATAAAAAGATTGGTGTGGTACACGCAGATATTGATATTCACGATTGGAATGCTTTTAAGCAAGACATTATGCAAGGTGACTACAAAATATCAGGTGTAACTTCTGCTTATAGTAATGCATTATGGGGGAGAGGACGTATTCGCCAGCAATCAGCTCACTATGATAGTGTCGAGAATATTGATGAAATTTATCTAGGTCACACCATTGTGAAAGAGCTAATTAAAGTCGATAATTGTTATTATATAGATGTCGGTTCCTCCTTCACCAAAAAGCTCTGTATTGTAAAAGTTCAATAAAGATATCTGGGAACCCATCATCGCATAGTTCAATAAAAAAATTGATTTTCTTGTAGAGGGAAGGGTTATTGAATTTAGTGCCAAAGCACTTAATTTTTACAAAAAATTACAATAAAAAGCATATATTTTCTTGTATCACCACGTGTATCACTAAATTTGAGTTGTAGAAAAAGTTATTTAAAATCATTGGATTAAATGTTGCTACGGTAGAGGATATACCTACCAAGATTCAAAACTATATGTTATAAGGGTTCTAAGTGAAAACAGTAGCTTAAAACCCTTTTTTTATGCCTACAATAAAAAATACCTTTATCCGCATTATCTTTAAAATTACTGCTTTTTACCGATTATAAGGCTTAAATTACGTCATGAAACTATTTAAGTTAAGCTAAGAAAAAGCAAAAGGCAGGGCGTTTTGATATTCATTTTTATGACACGCGACATGAAGCACTCAACCCTTTGTGAATAATTAGAAATTATCGATTGATGTGCTGGCCCTGATCACTGGGCGTATATCAAGGTGCTTGTAAATACTTACTACATCCGGGATCGAAGATTTTGCTGACATGTTAGAGGCAGCATACGAAAAGCCTTATTCAGTTAATGGGGTAGGGTAACTATGTGGGTAGTGAGGCTGAGGATTTGTGTGTGATACGAGATTGTTAATCTTCAGTTATTGTAAAGTGATGAATTATTAGGTCAGTATTATTTGTATCATATATTATAGAAACTAATACATCATATATAGCAGTTAGCTCATCTAGGCTATTGAAAGCGCTCTTTCTATTTATACGCTTATACATATCAAAAGTATTTTTTTGAACTTCTTCGGCATGGTTAATTTTTTCTTTAGTGGGTGTAATTAACTTTCGAATATCACCTTCTATTACTTCGCTATTCTGATCGAGTGATTTGATAGACCCTTACGACAATTCTAATATTTTTTGTAAATTATTTATTTTTAATACGTTTTTATCCAAAGCTATGAGTAACATATTAAGGGATTGTATTTTTGATTCAAATTTTCTTTGTTCATCTGCACGATCTTTCTATTTTTTTTGCAATTTTTATCTGTTCAATTATTTGTCTATAATCAAAAATTGCAGACTTAGCGCTAATATGCCTATCAGAATCTGAATCTGTCCTGAATTGCTCTTAGCCCCTGTCGAAAAACTAACTAAATAATTCAGCATAAAATAAGTCCTTATTGTAAGTTAATCAGCATTCTACCTAAATTTAATTAGAAGATTCTTATTAATTAAACCAACGTACTGGCATCATCTAAAGCCTATTAAACCAATAAAACCAATTTTTTATTGCAATTACGGTCGATACATTTCCAGTGTTTGTAAAGGTAATTAAAAAAATGCACATAATTTAAACTGAAGAAAGAGTAGAAAGGTGACTATTATGTAGGTTGTCTTAAGCCTTTAGGATTAACTATCAATTTATCAGGTGAAGATCATAAATTTCGATAGGAAAGAGCAGATCTGTTTCAATTCGCTTTTTAACCCATACTTATGGAAATTACGGCCATTGATAATTTATTTTCATGATACCCAACATGTAGATAAAAATTGATGGCAAAAAACTGAATTAAGCACACTTTAAGTTTATAGGTGAATTTGTTTGATTTTCAATTTAAGTAATTGAATTATAATGCTTAAATTATAGTTTTTGGTAAAATTAAGCAAAATTCGCAAATTAACCTTCTAATGCAAAAATCACATGGTTTGGCAATGTGCCAATTCGAAAAAAGGTTCATTTTCACGTAGAATACTGTTGTCGGTGAATCACACTGACGATCTATACGAATTTTTCAGGCAAAGTTGAATATGTATTGATATTCCTTTGACTAAGGTGCAACCAGCACCACTACTTTCAAAGTTTATTTAAGTAACCGGTTCGCTGAAATTAGGCCAAAAGCCTGATGATCAGAAACTCAATCCAAAGCAAGGGGCTATATATGGCTGGTGGAAAGTCAACAATCATTTACACACTGACCGACGAGGCGCCATTATTGGCGACTTACTCTCTACTGCCGATCATTGAGACCTTTACTAAGCCGGCGGGCGTTGAGATTGTTAAGACAGACATCTCTGTAGCCGCACGCGTACTTGCAGAATTCGCAGACTATCTAAGCGATGAGCAGAAAGTTTCAGATAACCTGGCAGAATTAGGTCGTCTTACCCAAGATCCAGATACTAATATCATTAAACTCCCTAATATTAGTGCATCTGTTGCTCAGTTGACGTCATGTATTAAAGAACTTCAGTCTAAGGGCTATGCACTGCCTGACTATCCAGAAAACCCGACTACTGAAGAAGAAAAAGCAATTAAAGCGCGTTATAGCAAGTGCCTAGGTTCAGCAGTGAACCCGGTACTTCGTGAAGGTAACTCTGACCGTCGTGCGCCGACAGCAGTGAAAAACTACGCTAAAAAACACCCACATTCTATGGGTGAATGGAAACCTTGGTCACAAACTCACGTTTCTCACATGCAAGAAGGCGACTTCTACCATGGCGAAAAGTCTATGACTTTAGACCGTGCGCGTAATGTGAAAATGGAACTGATCACTAAGTCTGGTGAAACTATCGTTCTTAAGCCAAAAGTTGCGCTTCAAGACGGTGAAATCATCGACTCAATGTTTATGAGCAAAAAAGCGCTTTGCGACTTCTATGAAAAAGAATTAGAAGATTGTAAAGAAGCTGGCATCCTGTTCTCTTTACACGTTAAAGCGACCATGATGAAAGTGTCACACCCGATCGTATTCGGTCACTGTGTGCGTATTTACTACAAAGATGCATTTGAGAAACACGGTAAACTGTTCGACGAGCTAGGCATTAACGTAAATAACGGTATGGCTGGTCTTTACGAAAAAATCGAATCTTTACCGACTTCTTTACGTGAAGAAATCATTGAAGATCTTCACGCATGTCAAGAACACCGTCCAGCACTTGCGATGGTTGATTCAGCAAAAGGTATTACTAACTTCCATTCTCCAAACGACGTGATTGTAGATGCTTCTATGCCTGCAATGATCCGTACTGGCGGTAAAATGTGGGGTGCTGATGGTAAACCTTACGACTGTAAAGCAGTCATGCCTGAATCTACTTTCGCACGTATTTACCAGGAAATGATCAACTTCTGTAAGTGGAATGGTAACTTCGACCCACGTACTATGGGTACAGTTCCTAACGTTGGTCTAATGGCTCAAAAAGCGGAAGAATACGGTTCTCACGATAAGACTTTCGAAATTCCAGAAGCGGGTGTTGCGAACATCACTGACCTTGAAACAGGTGAAGTGTTGATGTCTCAAAATGTGGAAGAAGGTGATATCTGGCGTATGTGCCAGGTGAAAGACGCACCGATCCGCGACTGGGTGAAACTGGCTGTGACTCGTGCACGTAACTCTGGCATGCCTGCTATCTTCTGGCTTGACCCGTACCGTCCACACGAAAACGAACTGATCAAAAAAGTTCAAACATACCTGAAAGACCACGATACTGAAGGCCTGGACATTCAAATCATGTCTCAAGTACGTGCAATGCGTTACACACTTGAACGTGTTGCTCGCGGTCTGGATACTATTTCTGTAACTGGTAACATCCTGCGTGACTACCTGACTGACTTGTTCCCAATCATGGAGCTTGGTACTTCTGCGAAAATGCTGTCTATCGTGCCTTTAATGGCAGGTGGCGGTATGTACGAAACTGGTGCTGGTGGTTCTGCGCCTAAACACGTACAACAGTTGGTAGAAGAAAACCACTTACGTTGGGATTCTCTAGGGGAGTTCTTGGCATTGGCTGTTTCTCTGGAAGAAATGGGCATTAAAGAAAACAATGCACGTGCGAAACTGCTTGCGAAAACACTGGATGCTGCGACTGGTAAATTGCTTGACAATGATAAATCTCCATCACGTCGTACTGGCGAGCTAGACAACCGTGGCAGCCACTTCTACCTGGCTAAATTCTGGGCTGAAGAACTTGTAGCGCAAGACGAAGATGCAGAATTGAAAGCGAAATTTGCACCGATCGCTCAGTCTCTTGCTGAAAATGAAGAGAAGATCGTAAGCGAATTGAATGCAGTTCAAGGCCAATCTGTAGATATCGGTGGTTACTATGCAGTTGATCCTGAGAAAGTAAATGCTGTAATGCGTCCAAGTGCTACATTGAACCAAATCATTGAATCACTAAACGCTTAATCAGACTATACTAGCTTTAAAGCTCGTAAAGTGAATAAAGCCGGTGCTTAGGCGCCGGTTTTTTATTGTTTTTAGATATACATTTAGATAAGAAATGAAGAAAAGACATTCCAGTTAAGTTTCTGATCTATTGTCATTTGATTGAATAATCGAAATGATTAAAAAATAATTCTGAACTTGTTATATTGATTTAAAGTATAAACGCTATATTAAAAAAGGTTTTATTGACCTGGGTAGGGTAGAGCCATGAGTAATCAGATATTCATACAGCAGACTTTTGATGGTCCGGTGGATATTGTTGGCGATATTCATGGTGAGATTGATGCGCTACAACAATTGTTAGAAGTATTGGGCTACGATCTGCAAGGTCGTCATCCTGAACAGCGTAAACTGATTTTTGTCGGGGATCTGTGTGATCGTGGACCAGACAGTATCGCTGTCATCAGACAGGTTAAAACCTTAATAGAAAATGGCAATGCGCAATGCATTCTGGGTAATCATGAAATCAACTTGTTAACCGATACGCTACGGGAAGGCAATGGCTGGTTTTTTGGTTCACCGCATCAGGATGATCTCAAAACTTTTGATTCAGTTCAGGCTTCAATTCAGGATCGTGCATGGATTCTAGAATTTCTAAACAGCCTGCCTTTGGCTCTAGATGCACCCCATTTAAGAATTGTGCATGCTTGCTGGGATACGCAGGCAATTCAACAATTGAAATCTGTTCCTTTTAATTCAATCAGACAGGCTTATGATTATTTTGTCCTGAAAAATGAGCTTGAGTTGCAGACGTTAGGCTTTGATGAATATATCCAGAGTGAACAGCAGCAATACCAAGGACAATTCAAGGATCCAGCAGCTAGCATTCCCTTATTAAAATATATCGCTGAGAAAGAGTTACGCGACCAGATGCAAAATCCGATTCGTACCTTAAGCTCAGGCGCAGAGAAAATTGCGCAACGTCCAGTCTATGCAGGGGGACGCTGGCGCATGATTGATCGTTTGCCATGGTGGGAGTGTTATACAGATACGATACCTGTCGTGATTGGCCATTATTGGCGAAACTTTAAAACCACCGAAGAAAAATCCGGTCTGTTTAAGCATATTGATGCCCTGCAATGGTTTGGACAGCAGCAGAATGTATTCTGTGTCGACTATTCAGTGGGCAGGCGTTATCGTGACCGACAGCAACAGGCTGAGTATGCTCATCATCTTGGGGCTTTAAGACTGCCTGAAAATCTGGTGATTTTTGAAGATGGCCAGCAGTATTTCACTCAAAAAATGACGTAAAAAAAGCAGCCACGAAGACTGCTTTTTTAATGAAATTAGCGGATCATTCCACTTCTACAATTTCAAAATCGTGGGTGATTTCGACACCACCATCAGACAGCATTTTGCTGGCAGAGCAGTATTTCTCAGCAGAAAGCTCTACCGCTTTAGCGACTTGTTTCTCTTTGATGCCTTTACCGCTGACCACAAAGTGTAGATGGATTTTGGTAAATACTGCAGGAATTGTATCGGCGCGTTCTGCTTTTAATTCACAGCGAACATCAGTAATTTCCTGACGTGCTTTCTTTAAAATTGTCACAATGTCAAAAGAAGCACAACCGCCCAGACCGGTTAAAATCAGTTCCATTGGGCGAGGACCACGATTTTCACCGCCATATTCAGGTGAACCATCCATGATGATACTATGACCACTTTGAGTTTTTGCTTCAAAAGCAACATTCTCTAGCCAATGAACACTCGTTTGCATTGCAACTACCTAAAAAAAGCTATAAATTTACGAAGTAACTGTACACTAACATAAATTGGGTTGATAAGGAATTTCAATCCCACTGTGTGACAAGTTCACATTAGGTCTTGTGCGATCTATAAATTATCCATATTCGGAACTGTAAGCATGACTTCAAACTTTTCACAATTAAGCACAGACGCACTTTCGCCGGGGCAACTACCTGTATCAGTGAAAGCGTTATTAAAACGTGCATATATCAATCGCTATCCAAAACGTACCACGATCGTGGATGCAGGGTCAGAATCTAAATCTCTGTATTTAATTCTGAAGGGGTCTGTGTCTATCATTCTTCGTGAAGATGATGAACGTGAGATTGTGGTAGCTTATTTAAATGCGGGAGACTTCTTTGGGGAAATGGGTCTTTTCGAAGCAAATCCACAGCGTACTGCGGAAGTGCGTACTCGTGATGTCTGTGAAATTGCTGAAATTACCTATGAAAACTTTCATGAAATTAGTAAACAATATCCAGACCTTAGCTATGCAGTTTTTGCCCAGCTGGTTCGCCGTCTGAAAAATACCACACGTAAAGTGACTGACCTGGCATTTATTGATGTGTCTGGTCGTATCGCGCGTTGTCTGATTGACCTGTCATCTCAGCCAGAAGCGATGATCTTGCCAAATGGTCGTCAAATCCGTATTACCCGTCAGGAAATCGGCCGTATTGTAGGCTGTTCACGTGAAATGGTCGGTCGTGTTCTAAAAACTCTAGAAGAACAGGGCATGATTGAAACCGATGGTAAGGCGATTCTGATTTTTGATGCATCGCTGGAAGAACCTGAAGCACTGGGTGCTGGCGAGTTCGAAGACGAATAAGCCAAAAGCACGATAAAAAGCAAATCTTCGGGTTTGCTTTTTTTATTCCTGTTTAAAAATTTCAGCCTGATTCAGAACATAACAAATTGGCACAAGCTTGTTAGAAAAGATGATTTAAGTCCGTCTTATAATTCCGATAGGCTATAGCACACTTGCTCTTGATAAATAACAGATAAACTTAAAGGACATTTTTATGCAATTCAGACCATTGGCGGATACGGGAATCTTATTGCCAGAAATCTGTTTGGGCACCATGACTTTTGGTGAGCAAAATACTCAGGAACAGGCTTTTCAGCAATTAGACTATGCCTTGGATCAAGGTTTATATTTCTGGGATACCGCAGAAATGTATCCAGTGCCACCTAAGGCAGAAACGCAGGGTGCAACTGAACGCATTGTTGGTAACTGGATTGCTTCACGCGGTGGTCGTGACAAACTGTTTTTAGCTTCGAAAATTGCGGGTCCGTCACAAGGTGGGAGCCATATCCGTGATGGTCAGACTAAGTTCGTGGCTTCGGAAATTGCATCAGCAATTGATAATTCATTGTCACGTTTGCAAACTGATTATATCGATCTGTACCAATTGCACTGGCCACAGCGTGCGACTAATTTCTTTGGCAAGCTGGGTTATGGCAATGCAGAAGCTGCAGATGATCGTGCCGTAACGAATCTGGAAGAAACCCTGACGGCTTTGCATGACGAAATTAAGAAAGGTCGTATCCGTTATATTGGCCTGTCGAATGAAACCCCTTGGGGCACCATGAAGTTCCTGCATCTGGCAGAGAAACTGGGACTGTCCAAATTTGTTAGCGTGCAAAATCCATATAGCCTACTGAATCGTACTTATGAAATTGGCATGTCGGAAATTGCCAAATATGAAGGTGTGGGTTTGTTGGCTTATTCACCGCTGGCATTTGGTTATCTGACTGGTAAATTCCGCAATGGTGCACGTCCAGCCAATGCACGTGTGACTTTATTCTCTCGTTTTAGCCGTTATAGCAATCCGGAAAGCGAGTGGGCCGTCGAGCAATATGCACAACTGGCTGAGCAGCATGGCCTGACATTAACCCAGTTGTCAGTGGCTTTCATTAAACAGCAGTTCTTCGTGACCAGTACCATTATCGGTGCGACCAATCTGGATCAGCTCAAAGAAAACATTCAGGCGTTTGACGTGAATCTGTCTGAAGAAGTCTTGCAGGGCATTGAAGTGATTCACCGTCAGCAGCCCAATCCGGCACCATAATCGTTTAAGTGTTCTCTTTAAATGCCCTCCAAGTGAGGGTATTTATTGTTTCAATAAAGGATCAAATTTAATGATAAACAATATAGCAAGAAAAGGATAAAGGCAGCATAATCAGAACAAGATTCATCAATAGAATTTGACAAAAATGAATAATGAAACGGATATTTCTAAATCCCAAGTATTAGCTATAGCAATATTCAATCTCGCTGAACAGTTGCAATTGCAAGAATTTGAGCTTGCATTAGTTCTGGATCTATCTAAAGCAGAATTATCTTCAATCATAAATCAAAAAGAATTAGAACCAGATACTACCGCAGGTAAAAGAGCAATAACTTTAATCAATATCTATCAGGCATTATTTAGTCTGACTGGTGGAGACTTGAGCTGGATGCGCCAGTTTATCAATTCGCCTAACAAGCTTTTGGATGAGCAAACGCCAAGATCCTTGATACAAACAGAACATGGTTTGAGTGCAGTATTGCGATTACTAGGACGCTTGCAACCGCACTAAAGGTCTTTCTCTATTTTCTACACAGCCGAAAAATAGCAGAGTCAATTAAATCAGATATTAATTATTGATCTTCACCTTAAAAATTCTACTTTCGCTCACTTGAAATATTTTCCTGGAATACCAATATTAATACTGATAACTCTGTCCATTATTAAATTAAGATTTTGAAAAATAAATAAAAAAATTATTTGAAATTTTATTTCCAGCACCCATATATTCATCAAGTAGAAAATTTGTTGTGAGGAATAACAAGAATGCGTTTTGAGAAATTTACCAATCGCTTACAGCAAACCCTTTCCGATGCGCAATCTCTGGCAATGAGCAAGGATCATGCTGCCATTGAAGGGATTCACATCTTGTCCACCTTGATGGAAGAAGCATCGAATGTGAGCTTGCTGCAACAGGCAGGAGCGAACCTACGTGACCTGCAAAGCAAAGTACAAACTGCGCTAAATAATGTAGCTACGCTCGGTAATCCCTCTGCCGATATCAACATCAGTCAGGAAGCAGCCAAAGCCCTGCATCTTGCGGACAGTTATGCACAAAAAGCAGGAGATGAGTTCCTGTCTACAGACTGGGTATTACTGGCACTTGCAGAAACGGGTGCCACCAAAACCTTATTAAATAGTATTGGCGTAAAAACTGAAAATTTACGACAGGTTATTAATCAAATTCGAGGCGATGAAAAAGTCATGAGCAATAATCATGAAGATCAACGGGACTCACTGAATAAATATACGATTGATTTAACTGAACGTGCCATGGCAGGCAAACTTGACCCGGTGATTGGTCGTGATGATGAAATCCGTCGTACGATTCAGGTGCTGTCACGCCGTACCAAAAACAACCCGGTACTGATCGGTGAACCGGGTGTCGGTAAAACTGCGATTGTCGAAGGTCTGGCACAACGTATTGTCAATGGTGAAGTTCCAGAAGGCCTGAAAGGCAAACGCGTTCTGTCACTGGACTTGGGTTCATTGTTAGCTGGTGCCAAATATCGTGGTGAGTTCGAGGAACGTCTAAAAGCTGTTCTGAAAGATCTGGCTAAACATGAAGGCGAAATCATCCTGTTCATTGACGAGCTGCATACATTGGTCGGTGCCGGTAAAGGTGATGGTGCTATGGATGCAGGTAACATGCTGAAACCTGCATTAGCGCGCGGTGAATTACGCTGTGTCGGTGCAACGACTCTGGATGAATACCGTCAGTACATTGAAAAAGATGCAGCCTTAGAGCGTCGTTTCCAGAAAGTGCTGGTGGATGAACCAAGCGTGGAAGATACCATTGCGATTCTGCGTGGTCTGAAAGACCGTTATGCGACTCACCATGGTGTGCAGATTCTGGACTCAGCAATTATTGCTGCGGCGAAAATGTCACATCGTTACATCACTGACCGTCAATTGCCGGATAAAGCCATTGACCTGATTGATGAAGCAGCATCCCGTATCAAAATGGAGCTGGATTCTAAACCTGAAGCACTGGATAAACTCGAACGCCGTCTGATTCAGTTGAAGATGCAGCTTGAAGCGGTGAAAAAAGATGCAGATTCTGGTGCGCAGGGCGAAGTGAAACACCTGGAAGAGCAGATTGCCACTGTAGAGAAAGAGTACAGCGAACTGGAAGAAATCTGGCGTGCCGATAAAGCGCTGGTAGCAGGCAACAAAGACATTCAGGTGAAACTGGATCAGGCTCGCATTGCTCTGGAAAAAGCCCAGCGTGAAGGTGATCTGGCTGAAGCAGCACGTTATCAGTATGGTGTAATTCCGGAGCTGCAAAAACAGCTGGAACGCATTGAAGCGGCTGAAGAAAGCGAAGCACCAAAACTGCTACGTGACAAAGTCACTGACAATGAGATCGCTGAAGTAGTCAGTGCTGCGACCGGTATTCCGGTAGCGAAAATGCTGCAAGGTGAGCGTGACAAACTGCTGCATATGGAAGACTTCCTGCACAATCGTGTTGTTGGTCAGGAAGAAGCCGTAGTGGCTGTATCTAATGCTGTGCGCCGTTCACGTGCCGGCTTGTCTGATCCAAACCGTCCAAGTGGTTCATTCCTGTTCTTAGGCCCAACAGGTGTGGGTAAAACAGAATTGACCAAAGCCTTGGCGAACTTCCTGTTCGACAGTGACGATGCCATGATCCGAATTGACATGTCCGAATTTATGGAAAAACATTCGGTGAGCCGCTTGGTCGGTGCACCTCCGGGCTATGTCGGTTATGAAGAAGGTGGTGTGCTGACTGAAGCGGTGCGCCGTAAACCATATAGCGTGGTGTTATTCGATGAAGTCGAAAAAGCGCATCCGGATGTGTTCAACATTCTGCTGCAAGTGCTGGACGATGGTCGTCTGACCGACTCACAAGGCCGTGTGGTGGATTTTAAAAATACCGTGATTGTGATGACTTCGAACCTGGGTTCACAAGATGTCCGTGAGCTGGGTGATAAAGCAACTCGTGAAGAAGTCCGTACAGTGGTGATGAATGCGGTATCGGAACATTTCCGTCCAGAGTTTATCAACCGTATTGATGAGCTAGTGGTGTTCCATGCACTGGAAAAAGACCAGATCCGTGGTATTGCTGATATCCAGTTGAACCGCTTGCGTCAACGTCTGGCAGAACGCGATATGCGTCTGTCTGTGGATGACAGTGCTTTCGATCAGTTAATCGAAGCTGGTTTCGATCCGTTGTATGGTGCGCGTCCATTAAAACGTGCGATCCAGCAACGTATTGAAAATAGCTTGGCACAAAGCATCCTGGCAGGTGAGTTTGGTCCTGGTGATACTATCGTCGTTCGTGGTGAAAGCGGCGAACTGGTCTTTGAAAAATTGAAACTCAGCTAATACCAGTTTTCCTCGCAACAAAAAACCCAGCCTAGGCTGGGTTTTTCTTTATCTTATATTCACACCTTACATTTTTGGATGAGTGATTTTCCAGGCACGGTGAATTTTTTGATTACGCTTGAAGTCTGGACCAATGGTTTCATGCGTGATTTCTTCCACGTCGTACAAACCTTCAATCATTTCATCCATTTCGAAACCACGATAGTTATTCGAGAAATACAAAGTACCGTCAGTGGTTAAACGGTTCATGGCACGCTTCAATAAAGAGACATGGTCACGCTGAACGTCGAAAGTCCCGTAGAATTTTTTCGAGTTAGAGAATGTTGGTGGATCGATAAAAATCAGGTCATATTGCTCATGGCCTTCTTTCAGCCATTCAAAACAGTCAGATGCAAAGAACTGATGTTGTTGATCGGCATGGTCTACAGTCAGGCCATTTAGCACAAAGTTCTCTTTTGACCAGTTCAAATAAGTATTAGACAAATCCACGCTGGTGGTACTCGCTGCACCACCTAAAGCTGCATGTAAGCTCGCGGTAGAGGTGTAGCTGTACAGATTCAGGAAGTGTTTGCCTTTGGCTTCCTTGGCAATACGCAAACGCATCTGACGGTGATCTAGGAACAAACCAGTATCCAGATAGTCGGTCAGGTTGACCAGAATCTTGGCTTGGCCTTCCTGTACGATAAAACGCTTAGACGCGGTACTTTGTTTGGTGTACTGGTTTTTACCTTCCTGACGGGCACGGGTCTTGATAAAGATCGCATCACGGCCCAAACCGGTCACGGCACGAATCGCCTGCAGAGCCAAATTGAAACGTTTTTTGGCTTTTTCAGGATCAATTTTCTTCGGTGGTGCATATTCCTGAACATGCAGACGTTCGCCGTATAGATCAACTGCTACGTTAAAGTCCGGCAAGTCCGCATCATACAAACGCAGGCAGTGAATATTTTCTTTTACTGCCCATTTTTTCAGGGTTTGCATATTCTTGGTCAGACGGTTAGCAAATTCCATCGCACCTTCAATCGGCTCGAATTGTTGCGGCTGCCAGCTTTCTAGGAAAGGACGTGTGACTGCTGCCGGTTTTACAGTACCGAAACGGATATAGATTGGTAGTTTACCGTTCATCAAACGCAGAATTTGTGGATCATTGAACGCCAAGACATCGGCCTGTTCCACCTGAGCAGCAATGACTGCGGCTTTTTGATTCGGGAAATTCTTTTGTAGCAGGTTAGACAGACCCAGATACAAGGCACGGTTAGAGGCTTTATCACCTAAACGCTCACCGTACGGTGGATTCGTCACAAAGAAGACTTTCTTGCCTTCAGCCTGGAAATCTGGCCAGTCGGATAAAGTACGCTCTTCGATCTTGATCTGGTCGAGGGCTGATTCAAAACCTGCCGCAATAATATTCTGTTTAGTGGCTTTCACCGCTTCCCAGTCGGCATCAAAGGCATAGAATTTTGGTAATGGGTTTTCTAGCGCAGCTTTATGACGTTCAGCCGCTTCAGCTTTAATACCCATCCACAATTCATGATCATGACCATTCCAGCCATTAAATCCGAAACGACGCACCAGACCTGGGGCACGATCAGTCAGAATCATCAGTGATTCAATGATAAACGTCCCTGAACCACACATTGGATCAACCACAATATCCGGGTTAATGTCTTTCAGGCCGCCTTTTTGCAGGATCGCAGCCGCCAGATTTTCCTTGATTGGTGCTTCAGTCATAAAGCGGCGATAGCCTCGTTTATGCAAGGAATCACCGGATAAGTCTAAACAGTAAGTGTGTTCTTTTTTACCGGCCAGAATGTACATGGTGATTTCTGGCTGTTTGGTATCAATACTTGGACGCTTGCCCACAGCTTCCATAAAGGAATCGACGACGCCATCTTTGGCACGTAGAGTTGCAAACTGGGTGTTGACCTTAATATCACGTTCAACGTGCAGACGAATTGCGAAGGTGCTTTGTGGTGCAAAAATCAGTGACCAGTCAAAGCTCATCGCACCTTCATAAAGCTCTTCTGCAACATCACGCGCATCGTGGGAGAATTCGATTTCATGCGTATGAATTGGCATCAGGACACGAGAAGCCAGACGAGACCACATACAGATGCGGTAAGCATTTTCAAGCGTGCCTTTGAAGGTCAGACGACCTGGGAAACGTTCAATATCCTGAACACCTAAACCTTTGATTTCTTCTTCTAATAAGGTTTCCAGACCATCGGCACAGGTGACCCAATAATTGCTTAAACGTGAAGAGGTATTCATAAAATAGAGAGACCGGAAAAGAATAAATAAAAAACTGCGCTCAGTTTAGCGTATTTTGCCTGTTAAAGCTTTGGAAATTTTTTAAAATCGAGCATATACAGCCTAGTGTTATTCATCCTAAAAAGCGCTAAATGTTGACTTAAAAAGCAAACTGAAAATTTACGAGATATGTAAGACTACACAATACCAATAAGGTGGATTTTTAATTAAATATTTTATTTTACAGAGGGATATGTAGTAGGTATTAAAACTAATTCGCAATCTAGCTCTTCAATTGCGACCATGTTGTATGTGTAATTTAGAAAGATAAATAATCGGATTAATGATGTGATGGATCTGATACAGGGTCGTTTATATACACCTCATGGCAACAGCATTACTCTAAAAGTAAAAGCTAAAATTTGGTCATTCATGTCAAGTGATCGAGACTAAGAATTGACTAGCCAGACGAGGAGTGAATCTAAAACAAAAAAGACACTGACCTACTATTGCTCGGGGTAGATCAATTTTCATTCATATCAATTTATAACTTACATAACTTATTTAGTAATTTTGGTACGTTTATTGCTCTATCTAATATCAATGAAGCTGTAATGCTGAGGGGAATCATTACAGCTTCATCTTTATTCTTAATTATTATTTCGGAGGGGCTTAGATGTTGGATCTTCAATTACGCAGGAATGAGGCATTTTCAATCGCTACCTTGATCTACGCACGTTTAAGACGAGTAACTGGACGAGTAATTGATGCCATGTATCTTGCAGAAAATATCCACTATGCAAAGCATGTGATTGGGCTGGCAGAGCAGACTGAAGATCCTGAGTTATTGCATCTGGTCAACCGCTTAAAAACCACTCTGGATTTATCGTCATTTTCAGAACTGCAGGCTGAAGAGCAGGCGGAGAAGGAACTGATTTCTGTAGAACCAAGTGAAGAAGATATCTATCGCGCACAGGTTTCACATCATTATATTGGCGCATTGCGCTAATTGGGGGGATTGGGTGTGGATGCTCCAGACTGAAGCACTCATGTTTAAATGAAAAAACAAGCATATAGATAAACAGGTTAAATTATCTTATTGAAAAAATGCATGGGAATTTAAATTTCCATTCTTATTACTGAGATGGTTTTTGTACAACTGAGCTCTTTATCAACTATAAAGATTCGCTAATCTCTGTATAATACGTTGACTTAACGTATAAGGAATCTCTCATGCACTTGGCGGCATTGCATACACCGAGCCAGATTCAACTCAACAAAGCAGGTAATCTTAAACATTTCCTGACCATCGAAGGTCTTTCTAAAGAAACTCTTACAAAAATACTGGACACTGCGTTGTCCTTTTTTAATGACCAAAATCAGCTGATCACCAATAATTTGCTCGAAGGCAAAACGGTGATGAACTTATTTTTTGAAAATTCTACCCGAACGCGTACTACTTTTGAGGCAGCGGCCAAACGTCTGTCTGCCAACGTGCTAAATATCGATATTGCCCGTTCAAGTACCTCTAAAGGTGAAACTTTACGTGATACCTTGTGGAATCTTGAAGCTATGGCGGCAGATATTTTCGTGGTACGTCATTCATCTTCAGGTGCAGCACACTTTATTGCCAAAGATGTCTGTCCAAATGTCGCCATTATTAATGCAGGCGATGGCCGTCATGCCCATCCAACTCAAGCGATGCTGGATATGCTGACCATTCGCCGCGAGACCAATAAAAAATTCGAAGATATGTCGATTGCGATTATTGGCGATATCAAGCATTCGCGTGTAGCACGTTCAGATGTGGCGGCACTGCAAACCTTGGGCTGTAAAGATATTCGCGTGATTGCACCGAATACGTTGTTGCCATACGGTTTTGATGACTACAGTGAAGATGTACGCCTGTTCAATAATATGGAAGATGGCATCAAAGACTGTGATGTGATCATTACCTTACGTATTCAAAACGAGCGTATTGATTCGCCAGCGCTGTCTTCTCAGGCTGAATTCTACAAAATGTATGGTCTGAATAAAGAACGTCTCGCCATGGCCAAGCCGGATTGTATCGTGATGCATCCAGGACCAATGAACCGTGGTGTGGAAATTGATTCAAGTATTGCAGACGGTCCGCAATCCGTGATTCTGAAACAGGTTACTAACGGGATTGCAGTACGTATGGCGGTACTGGCTCTTGCGATGCAGGGTCAGTTACAGGAACAGGGTTTGATTGAAGCGATTGCGGTATAAGGAATAAGTCATGTCTATTGTAAAAATTGAAAATGTCCGTGTTCTTGACCCAATCCAAAACACTGATTCAATCGAAACGGTTTATCTGGAAAATGGTAAACGTGTTGCAGAGACTGCTAACGTATCTGAAACCATTGATGGACAGGGCAAATGGCTGATGCCTACTATGGTGGATCTATGCGCACGTTTACGTGAACCGGGTCAGCAGCAACACGGAACTTTAAAGTCTGAAGGTAAGGCTGCACGTGAAAACGGGATTTTGCATGTATTTACCCCGCCAGATTCCAAACCGATTGTGCAGGATAATGGTGCGCTGATTCATGGTCTGGTTGAGAAAGCTATGCTGGATGGTGGTATTTATCTGCAGGTGATCGGTGCACAGACTCAAGGTCTGCAAGGTCAGCAACCGGCCAATATGGCAGGTTTGAAAAAGGGCGGATGTACTGCGGTTTCTAATGCCAGTGCGCCGTTTGCCAATGATGATGTGGTATTGCGTACACTTGAATACGCAGCGGGCTTAAACCTGACTGTAGTGTTCTATGCAGAAGAGCCGCAAATTGCCAAAGATGGCTGTGTGCATGAAGGCTTTATTGCTTCACGTCAGGGCTTGCCAATGATTCCGGCATTAGCAGAGACTGTGGCCATTGCCAAATACCTGCTTATGATTGAAGCAACTAAAGTACGCGCTCATTTCGGCTTGTTATCTTGTGGTGCATCAGTAGAACTGATCCGTATTGCCAAAGAAAAAGGCCTGCCAGTCACTTGTGATGTCGCAATGCACCAATTGCATCTGACTGACCATCTGATTGATGGCTTTAACTCTCTTGCACACGTGCGTCCACCATTACGTTCTGAATCTGACAAAGAATTACTGCGTCAGGGCGTAAAATCTGGTGTAATTGATGCGATCTGTACCCATCATGAACCACTAAGCAGCTCTGCCAAAATGGCACCGTTCGCAGAGACACAGCCTGGTTTTACCGCTTTTGATACCTACGTACCGTTCGGTATCCAACTGGTGAATGACGGTTTCTTTACGCCGTTAGAATGGGTGGAGAAAGTCACAGTTGCTCCTGCGAAAGTCGCCAGCATGTTTGAGCGCTGGAAAGCGGAAGCTGGCTGGGTGCTGGTTGATCCAGAACAGGAATGGACGTTGAGCAAAGAAACGATCGTTTCTCAAGGTAAAAATACACCACTGCTCAATCAAAAAGTGAAAGGTAAAGTGCTGCAAACTTTTATTGCCGCATAATGCTTACATTTCGCGTTTACAAAAAGTCAGCTTCGGCTGACTTTTTTATATCTTAATTAAAATACTAGAAAAGTTAGCCCTACATAAACAGTGAAACTTTATGATATCAGTACAATTATTAACATTCCAAAGAGGGTGGGTCGCTACACTGATTAAATATTAAACATTATAAATTAGAATAATGGTGATCTTGATGAATACAGATTTAATTGAACGTTTAAAGAGTGATGTGACCGCCATTGTGCTGCAAGGTGAAGCAGAACATCTATTTGCCAAGGATCAGGCCTTAGCCCAATTCTATCCTGTATTGTTAAGTATTCTTCGTGCAAGACCGGCCTGGATTGAAGGTCTGGGTCAGCAACTTAATCCCAAGATTGATGAATTATTTAATAATAATCCGACCCTAAAACAACAATTCCTGGCTCAGTTAGATTCAACTGCACCTCAAGATGAAATTGAACAGACCCTGAACCGGGCAATTGTTCCAATCATGAACTTCTTGCAGGCAGAAGCGGGTGCACCCACTGCTGAAGCAGTAGGCCATTTGTTAGATACCCATGCAGACTCGATTCAACGGGCATTACCAGTCTGGGCTGGCCCTATACTGGCATCTCTAGGTGTATCTCCGCTGGCGGGACAAAATCTGAACCGCGCACCGGGTCTGGCTTCCGAACCGGAAGCAGAACCAGTACTGACTGAAGAGAAAAAGGCAGTGGTGTTCTGGCCTTTTATTTTACTCGTGATTATTGCGGCGATTATCTTATTCTTCTTCCGTGGATGCCTGCGTGATGATGATCCGGATGAATTACGAAATGCTCAGGCGGTAAGCGAAGCTGCTGCAACGAACCCTGCAATTTTAAAAATCAGCACCGGTAGCCAAGGTGAAATTGTCAACTGTCAGGTACAGATGAATGATCCGAAATATATGCAAATTCTGCAAAATGAAATTAAACAGATCTTTAATTATAGTATCGGCTGTGGTGCCGTAGCCAATGAGAATTACCATTCTGAATTTATTGATCAGGATACAATTCCATCCGTATTGAAATTACTGCAAGGCATGTCAAATGTGACTTTGACTTGGGCAGGTAATCAGGTATCTGTACAGGCAGCGAACAGTGCAGATGCACAGCGTCTGGCGGGTCAGATTCGTGGTCTGGCTAAAAATGTAGAAGTTGTGACCCAAAAACCAGTTGAGATGGATGAGGCGATCAATACAGCCAATACCGAGGCTAAAAAAGCTTTAGACGAACTTCAGATGGAAAATATTGAGGCGTTAGATGTTGCAACTGCCTTAAACCTGCAAATTATTCATTTCGCGACAGGTTCCACCGAAATTCCTGAAGTGAATAAAAGCTTGCTGGATCAGACCGCAGCTTTATTACAATATGCCAAAGATGTACATTTAACCGTGATGGGCCATACTGATACGGAAGGCAGCAGCACTCAAAATCAGGAGCTGTCTTTAAAACGTGCTCAAGCCATTGTGAATTATCTGGTGCAGAAAGGGGTGAACCCGGCGCAGTTACAACCAGTAGGTATGGCGGCGAATCAGCCTGCTCAATCGAATGCGACTTCGAACGGTCAGTATCAAAACCGTCGTGTAACTTTTGAAGTTATGAGTACTGAAGATGATCGTGTCCATACTGTAGATAATGAAGGCGTAGTTGAAAAGAAAGCCAGCTAAATAATTCTTTCATCATAAAAAAGGACGAATGATTCGTCCTTTTTTATTTATTATGAATTAAGAGAAGACAGGTGGGGTATAAGTCAAAGTTCTTCCCAGGAACCAGAGTAAGAACAGTACCAACGGAAGATGAAAGACCAGTTGTGTCACTGTAAAGCCAATTACATCTTTAGCCTTTAATTTCAAGATTCCCAGCATGGGGAGCATAAAGAAAGGATTGATCAGATTGGGTAAGGCTTCGGCTGCATTATAGATCTGGACAGACCAGCCCAGATGTACTTTCAGGTCATGTGCGGCCTGCATCACATAAGGCGCTTCAATAATCCATTTTCCTCCACCAGAAGGAATGAAGAAGCCTAGAATCGCAGAATAAATTCCCATAACGATGGCAAAGGTTTCCTGCGACGCAATCGACACGAAGAATTCGGCGATATAATGTGACAGGGAAAGATCAGCAGAATTCAGGGCATTGGTCATCATAAAGGCAATACTGCCATAAAGCGGAAACTGGATCAGCACCCCTGAAATGGCCGGCACAGCTTTGGATACGGCATTGAGAAAATTACGTGGTGTACCATGTAAAGCTACACCTAAAATCAGAAAGATAAAGTTATAAGTGTTTAAGCTGGAGATTGCCAGAATCGGATTGCTCTTGGAAAACTCGTTAAACATCCAGACCAGGCCCAGAACCACAATCAGAATACTTAAGATTGGCGAGTTTTCAAGCCAGTCACCTGGCCGTTTATGGATCACGGTTTCAGTCTTTTCTTCTTCAATCTGGATCGGGAAGTGATCAATGGTTTTAATATGATTGCCTTTGGGCGCAGACCAGTAGGCAATGGCAATCGAGGCGATGATCAAGACTGCTGTCATAATCATGGATTGCGGCAGGAAAATCGTTTCAGTAAATGGAATCACACCAGTCAGATTATACAGAGGTTCTGGCAGGCTGGATTTGTTGGCCTGTAATTGTGCGGCAGATGAGCTGATACCGAGCGCCCAGGTTGCACCCATCCCAATAATCGCTGCTGCGGCAGCTGCACGGTAATCCATATTTAGCTCTTTACGCTGTGCCAAGGCAATCACCAAAAGTGCAGTTAGCACTGTACTCATCGCCCAGTTAATCAGGGAAATCAGTAGGCTAACTGTGGCGACGAGAACGATAGCTCCACGTCCAGAATGAGGAATACGCGCCATTTTCTGAATCAATAATTGCATCGGTTTGGAAACCGAAACTACATAACCGACCACGATCAGCATACACATCTGTAAGGTAAAGGGAATCAGACTCCAGAATCCGTCACCGAATGAAATCGCGACGTCTTGTGCTGGTGCACCAATGCCAATCGCGGCAATCGCAACAATGATGACACCGAGTAGGGCAAAAATATAAGAGTCTGGAAACCATTTTTCAGACCAGTCGCTGACGCGCATGGCAAAGCGCTGCAAGATATTTTGTTGAGTTTGCATGATTAAAATCCATTTATTCTGCATTTGTTATTAAGAAGTGGCTTTCTTCAGCCAAAAAGAAACCCTTAAAAATTTTCATTTTAAGGGTTGGGAACAATCAGGCTGCTTTACGGAGTAAAGGCACACCGGTGACTTTCTGAATTTCATCAAAACTGACATCGGGTGCCAGTTCTACAAGTTGAATACCTTCAGGTGTGACATCCAATACACCTAAGTCAGTAATAATCCGGTTGACTACGGCCTGGCCAGTAAGCGGAAGACTACATTGTGAGACAATTTTAGGCGTACCATCTTTGGCGCAGTGTTCCATCAGCACCACAACTTTTTGCACACCTGCGACCAGATCCATGGCACCACCCATGCCTTTGACTTTCTTGCCCGGAATCATCCAGTTGGCTAGATCACCATTTTCTGAGACTTCCATAGCACCCAGAATGGCGATATTGACATGACCACCACGAATCATGGCAAAGGAGTCGGCACTGGAAAAGAAAGAAGCACCTTTGCGGGCAGTTACCGTCTGTTTGCCAGCATTGATCAGGTCGGCATCTACAGTATCTGCCGTTGGAAACTCTCCAATACCCAACAGGCCATTCTCAGACTGTAACCAGACATTAATATTCTCTGGAATATAATTCGCGACTAAGGTTGGCAGACCAATACCTAGATTTACATAGAAACCGTCTTCAAGTTCCTGTGCGGCGCGCTGCGCCATTTCATTACGTGTCCAAGCCATGATCAAGCCCCCGCCTTTAAAGTCATCTGTTCAATCCGTTTTTCCGGTTGGGTATTCAGTACAATCCGGTTCACATAAATGCCTGGAAGATGAATTTCATCTGGATCAAGGGCACCGATCTCGACAATTTCTTCGACTTCAGCAATGGTCACTTTACCAGCCATGGCACAGACCGGATTGAAGTTCTGGGCAGTTTTACGGAAAATCAGGTTACCGGCTTTATCGGCCTTATAAGCTTTAACCAAAGCTACATCAGCAGTTAAGGATTCTTCCAGAATATAAGATTTGCCATTAAACTCACGGACATCTTTACCTTCAGCAATAACGGTTCCAACACCGGTCGCGGTATAGAAAGCGGGAATACCTGCACCACCGGCACGTAATTTTTCAGCTAAAGTTCCTTGAGGGGTCAGTTCAACTTCGAGTTCCCCGCTTAAGTATTGGCGTTCAAATTCCTTGTTCTCGCCCACATAGGAAGAGATCATTTTTTTAATCTGTTTGGTTTCCAGCAATAGTCCCAAGCCAAAGCCATCGACACCGGCATTATTGGAAATACAGGTCAGATTTTTGGCACCGGTTTCTTTTAAAGCTGCAATGAGGGCCTCTGGAATACCACAGAGTCCAAAACCGCCAACTGCAAGAGTATGTCCATCCTGGACCACGCTGTCTAAAGCGGCTTTTGCACTGTCATACACTTTATTTGACATTTTTACCTCGATTTATTCTTCTCTTGCAGATCTCTTTTATCTAAAGATCTGCTGATTTCTATCTATGAGGACTTATAGAGTGTCCGGCTATTTCAAGTTTTTAAGCACAGGCTTTTTGCCAATAGGCATTGGCATAATTGGAGGGATTATTGCGTTGTAGAACCTCACTGATATTACGGCTGGTCTGCATCAGAGTATCCAGTTGAATACCGGTTTCAAAGCCCATCTTGGAGAGCAGGTAATACAGGTCTTCAGTTGAAACATTGCCGGAAGCACCTTTGGCATAAGGACAGCCACCGAGGCCGGCAATAGAGGAGTCAAATACCCGAATACCTTGTAATAGTGACTGGTAAATATTAGCGATGGCCATGCCATAGGTATTATGAAAATGGCCAGCCAGCACTTTACTATCAATTTCTGAAAGACAGGTATCCCAGACGTTCTTCACGCGATCTGGAGTTGCCGTACCAATGGTTTCACCCAGTGATACTTCATAGCAGCCCATATCTAGTAAGCGCTGCGTAACTTTTACGACCTGCTTCGGATCAATTGCACCTTCATAAGGGCAGTCCACCATACAAGAGACATAGCCACGAACCTTGACATCATTAGCTTTGGCAGCTGCCATCACATCTGCAAACTTTTCAAAGCTTTCATCAATAGAGCAGTTGATGTTCTTACGAGTAAAGCTTTCAGAAGCTGCGGTAAATACCGCAACTTCTTTACAACCCACAGCTAGCGCTGATTCAAAACCTTTCATATTTGGCGTCAGTAAACTGAACTGGATATTCGGATCTTTAGGCAAGCTGGCAAATAGCACATCGCTATCTGCCATCTGTGGGACCCATTTGGCTGAAACACAGGAACCGACTTCAATTGCCTGTAAACCTGTTTTCATCAGATCTAGAATCAGGTTTTTGCGGTCATCTAGTGTTAAAGGTGTTTTTTCGTTTTGCAGGCCATCGCGTGGCCCGACTTCTACGATTTTAACGAAATCTGTCATGCAACTTCCTCCGCTAGAGGCTGGAACTCTACCAGTTCATCGCCAGCTTTAACCTGGTCACCTTTTTGAAAGTATGAGTTTGCGATAATGCCATCATGCGGAGCGCGAATGGTATATTCGATCTTCATTGCTTCCAAAGTCAGCAGTACATCGTCTTTTTTCACTTTGTCATTTGCCGCAACCAGAACCTGAGTAATCACACCTGGCATTGGTGCAGTCAGATTGTTTTCAGTGCCTTGTTCATCCTGGCCATTAAAATCAGATTTCAGATAAGTAAACTTGTAACTTTGACCATTCTGGAACAGGGTAATGCCATGTTCAGTCTGGCTAAATGCCAGTTTCTGCTGCTGACCTGCAAGATTTAACTGGAGTAGGTGTTGATCGAGCAGTTCACCTTGGATATTGAGTGTCTGGCCTTCATGGTTTGCCAGGAAGCTATTTTCTAGCGCTTTAAAGCTCACCATACGTAAAACGTCATTACATTGTAATTTGATTGTGTAGCTATTTTGCTGATTCAGACGCCAAAATGCTTTTTGCTGCCAGACAGGATTATTGCTCGTCGGGTTTTGAGCCAGACGAGATAACAGTTCAACCAAGGCGGCACTGACCACTAATTCTGCGCTGATATCAGCAGATGGTTTGAGTAGGAACTCTTCTTCGCGTTGAATCAGGCCAGTATCGAGATGGGCATTTTTAAATGAGTCACATAATACTAAGCGATCAAGAAAAGCGATGTTATTCCCGAGTCCATCGACATGGAACTGACCCAAGGCGTGATGCATCTGGGTTAAAGCCGCTTCACGGTTTTTGCCCCAAACAATCAGTTTGGCAATCATCGGATCATAATAGGTGCTGATTTCATCACCTTCGACAATGCCACTATCCACACGGACATAGTCATTTTGCTCTGGATAATGCAGATAGCTGATCTGACCGATGGCAGGAATAAAACCTTTTTCTGGTTCTTCAGCATAGACACGTGCTTCGAGCGCATGACCGTGAATCTGTAATTCATGTTGCTGTTTCGGTAAAGGCTCACCGAACGCGACACGTAGCTGCCATTCCACCAGATCCTGACCGGTGATCATTTCAGTGACCGGATGCTCAACCTGTAGACGGGTATTCATTTCCATGAAGTAGGCAGTACCATCTTGTTCAACGATGAACTCGACTGTACCCGCACCAACATAATTCACGGCACGTGCAGCATCAATCGCGGCTTGGCGCATCGCTTCAAGTTTGTCTTCTGGCATTTTAGGTGCTGGTGCTTCTTCCAGAACTTTCTGGTGACGACGCTGCACGGAGCAATCACGTTCAAACAGATGCACATAATTGCCATGTGTATCACCAAAGACCTGAACTTCAATATGACGTGGCTGCACGACATAGCGTTCAATCAGCACATCTTCATTGCCGAAGCTGGAACGTGCTTCGCTTTTACAGGAAGCAAGTGAACTGAGGAAATCTTCACTACGTTCAACCAGACGCATGCCTTTACCACCACCACCAGCACTAGCCTTGATCAGTACCGGATAGCCAATACTGTCTGCCTGCTGTTTCAGGAAATCCGCATCCTGATTGGTACCATGATAGCCTGGGGTTAACGGTACACCGGCTTTTTCCATCAGTGCTTTAGAGGTCGCTTTCAGACCCATTGCTAAGATCGCATCCACTGGCGGACCTATAAAGACAATATTGTTGTCCTGACAGGCCAGGGCAAACTGGTCATTTTCAGACAGGAAACCATAACCTGGATGAATGGCCTGAGCACCGGTAGTTTTAGCCGCCTGAATAATACGTTCAATCTGTAAATAACTTTGTGCAGCAGGCGATTCACCAATATGGATGGCTTCATCTGCCAGTTTGACATGCTGTGCCTGTGCATCGGCATCGGAATATACGGCAACAGTAGCGATGCCTAACTTTTTCGCTGTACGAATTACACGACAGGCAATTTCACCACGGTTGGCAATTAAAATCTTTTCAAACATCCTACGATCCTTCTTGTTGTTATGCCGTGGTCTTGATCCAGGCCGGGCTTTGTTTGTTTAAAAATGCATTCAGTCCATTTTTCGCCTCATCTCCCTGGCGAACATGGGCAATATGCTGTGCGGTTTTAAGCAGCAGATCTTCAGTCAGAACCTGCTGATCAACCAGTTGAATCAGCTGTTTTGAAGCGTTTTGCGCTGCTGGTCCACCGAGTAAGAGCGCTTCCACAATCTCATCAATTTTGCTGTCGAGCTGTTCTGGTGCAGTCACTTCATGTGCCAGACCAATGGTTTTCGCCTGTTCAGCTGAAATTCGCTCAGCAGTCAGGAAATAACGTGACGCCTGACGGGCGCCAATCGCGCGAATCACATAAGGGCTAATCGTTGAAGGTGCTAGACCTAAACGGACTTCGGAGGTTGCAAACTTGGCCTCGGTGCTGGCAATACAGATATCACAAGCGGATGCCAGACCCATACCGCCGCCAAAAGCAATACCATGGACACGGGCAATGGTGGGCTGTTTTAATGTCGCCAGACTTTGTAACATTTCCGCCAGTTTGAGGGCATCGGCTTCATTATCTGCCTGTGAGGCCTGACCGGCATGTTTCATCCAGTTCAGGTCAGCGCCCGCAGAGAAGCTTTTACCTCGACCCGCCAGAATCACTACACGTACATCATCGCACTGATTTAAAGACTCGAAGCAGGCATGTAGCTCTTCAATGACTTGGGTGTTAAACGCATTGTGCAATTCAGCACGATTAATCCAGACTGTTGCTACCTGATTCTGCTGCTCGAGCTGTAAAAATTGATAGTCCATTTTTGTCACCTCTTACATGCGGAACACGCCGAATTTGGTTGGCTGGATTGGTGCATTCATCGCTGCAGCCAGACTTAGGGCCAGGACTTCGCGCGATTGCGCTGGATCAATGACACCGTCATCCCATAAACGCGCAGAAGCATAATAAGGATGGCCTTGGCGTTCATATTGGTCACGAATTGGCTGTTTAAACTGGTCTTCTTCTTCAGCTGACCAGGTTCCACCTTTTTGCTCAATCTGATCGCGTTTCAAAGTTGACAATACGCTAGAAGCCTGTTCACCGCCCATCACCGAAATACGCGAGTTTGGCCAAGTCCACATAAAGCGTGGCGAGTAAGCACGACCACACATGCCATAGTTACCGGCACCAAAAGAGCCGCCAATCACTAAAGTCAGTTTAGGCACATTGGCTGTCGCGACGGCCATCACCAGCTTGGCACCATTTTTGGCAATACCTTCATTCTCATACTGACGACCCACCATAAAGCCGGTGATATTTTGCAGGAAGATCAGCGGAATATTGCGCTGGGTACAGAGTTCAATAAAATGCGCGCCTTTTTGCGCAGACTCAGAGAATAAAATCCCATTGTTGGCAATAATTCCAACTGGCATTCCATAGAGCTTGGCAAAGCCAGTCACTAGGGTAGTCCCGAAACGTGCCTTGAATTCGTCAAAACGTGAGCCATCGACAATACGCGCAATCACTTCACGGATATCAAATGGTTTACGGGCATCGCTTGGCACAATGCCATACAGCTCTGAACTGTCAAAACGCGGTGCTTCGATTTCATCTGCAGTTTTATTTGGCTTTTTGTTCAGGTTCGCCACAATGTTGCGGGCAATGGCAATTGCGTGTTCATCATTTTCTGCCAGATGATCGGCAACTCCAGATAAACGGGTATGTACATCACCGCCACCGAGATCTTCACTAGAAACCACTTCACCAGTAGCTGCTTTTACCAGAGGAGGGCCACCCAAGAAAATCGTACCCTGATTGCGCACAATAATGGTTTCATCTGACATCGCTGGCACATAAGCACCACCGGCTGTACAGCTACCCATCACTACAGCAATCTGGGCAATACCTAGGCTCGACATACGTGCCTGATTGTAAAAGATACGGCCGAAGTGATCACGATCCGGGAATACTTCATCCTGTAAAGGCAGATAAGCACCGCCAGAATCGACCAGATAAATACATGGTAAATGATTCTGCTCGGCAATTTCCTGGGCACGTAAATGCTTTTTCACCGTAAGTGGATAATAAGTACCGCCTTTGACTGTGGCATCATTGGCCACGATCATGCAGGTCACACCATTGACCTGACCCACACCCGCGACTACACCTGCTGCAGGAACATCATCCTGATAAACCTGATAGGCAGCCAGTTGACCAATTTCCAGAAAAGCTGTGCCTGGATCAATTAAATGATTAATCCGTTCACGCGGCAGTAATTTGCCGCGATCCAGATGTTTCTGGCGGGCATTTTCTCCACCACCCAAGGCAATTTTTTCTACTTTCTGTTTCAGGTCATCGACCAGTTGCAGCATGGCAGCCTGGTTGGTCTTAAACTCTTCACTACGTATATTGATTTTGCTCTGTAACTGATTCATGACGAACATCCTTGTTTTATTCTAAGTGTTCAGGTTTAGGCTGTTTCGTTGAAGAGCTCACGGCCAATGAGCATGCGGCGGATTTCGGAAGTTCCGGCACCAATTTCATAGAGTTTGGCATCGCGCCATAAACGGCCTGCAGCAAATTCATTGATATAACCGTTACCACCTAGGGTCTGAATAGTTTCGCCTGCCATCCAGGTGGCTTTTTCAGCGGCATATAAAATGGCACTGGCAGCGTCTTTACGCAGGCTACGGCTATGATCAGCTTTGTCACATTCAGCACCAACGGCATACACCAGTGCCTTACATGCCAGCCAGGTAGAGTACATGTCAGCAATTTTGCCTTGCATCAACTGGAATTCACCGAGTGCCTGACCAAACTGTTTACGGTCATGAATATAAGGAATCACTGTATCCATGCAGGCATCCATAATACCCAATGGACCAGCACTGAGAACCGCACGTTCATAATCCAGTCCGCTCATCAGCACTTTAGTCCCATTGCCGACACCGCCAAGCACGTTTTCTTTCGGAACTTCGACATTGTCAAAAAACAGGGGATAGGTATTGGAACCGCGCATACCCAGTTTGTCTAAATGGGTGCCGTGACTAAAACCTGGCATATTTTTCTCAACCAGAAAAGCAGTCATGCCTTTGGCGCCAGCTTGTAAATCGGTTTTGGCATAGACGACGAGTACATCGGCATCACCACCGTTAGTGATCCACATCTTGGAACCGTTGAGTAGATAATGATCGCCTTTATCTTCGGCTTTCAGTTTCATGCTGACTACATCTGATCCGGCATTCGGCTCAGACATTGCTAATGCACCGACATATTCGCCAGAAATCAGTTTTGGCAGGTAACGCTGTTTTTGTTCTTCATTACCATTTCGCTTAATTTGGTTTACACATAGGTTAGAATGGGCACCATAGGACAAACCAATGGATGCTGAAGCACGGGAAATTTCTTGCATGGCAATAATATGGGCCAGATACCCCAGATTGGTACCGCCATATTCCTCACTGACCGTTAAACCAAGTAGGCCCATATCACCAAATTTTTTCCAGAGGTGAGCCGGGAATTCATTGTCACGGTCAACTTGCTGGGCAATTGGGGCAATTTCCTTGGCGCAAAAAGCGGCCACTGAATCACGAAGCGCAATAAGAGTTTCATCTAAACCGAAATCTAAGCTTTGTAAATTCATTCTTCATCCATCCTGAGATTATATTTGTTGTGTCCAAAAGCATTTTTGTTGTGCTTGTTTTTTTAACATACAACGAAAAATTAAAAAAGTGAACCTATATTCACAAAATGATTTACAATTCATTTTATCTGGTTGAGAATAAGATTATGAGTTATAAAAGATCATCACTGATGCAGGAACGAATGGAACAAAATCGTTTGTCGATTTTACAGTCTGCTCGTGAACTGATTACTCAAGGGGGCTTTAAAGAGGCATCGATTCAGGCGATTGCAGAACGCGCAGGCGTTTCTACAGGGCTGGTATATCGATATTTTGAAAACAAAAGCCAGATTTTGATTGAGGTTTTGTCGGCAGCGATTCAGCATGAAGTGGGAATTCTTGTTTCCATTGCTGGGTCGGATTTGTCGCCAAAACTGAAATTGCAAAAATCTGTTACAACTTTTGTGAAACGTGCCATGAATAGCCCCCAGTTGGCGTATTCACTTATGTTTGAACCGGTTGATCCGGAAATGGAACATGAGCGTTTTCGCAGTAAACAGCTGCTTAAACAAAGCATTAAGGAAATCCTGGCCGAAGGAAAGGTGAATGGAGAGTTCGAGTTTGAAGATTTAAATACGGCAGCTTTGGGCGTGGTCGGTGCCATGACCTTTGTCGTGATTGAACCTTTGAATCCGTCCCGTAATGTGATGTTTGATCAGAACTACAAGGATCACTTTGTCAAACAGATTGCCGATTTTTGTGTTAACGCAGTACATCGACAGGAGGGAAATTCAGCAGCATAGACACACAAAAACAGGCACATAGACAAGGTCGTCGTGGTCATAAAACAATTAGTAAAGTTGAAAATCAGAATTACAAAGAATCAAGGAGATCGATTCAATGACACAAGTACGGTTAAGCTATGCCTATGGAACCAGCAGCCAGCCTTTATTGGGCATGACGATTGGTGAAAAATTTGATCAGGCTTGCGAGCAATATGCAGATCGCGATGCAGTCGTCAGCATGCATCAGAACATACGCCTGAGTTATCGGCAGCTACAGGATCAGGTCAATGCCTTTGCCTGTCAGCTGCTGAAATTGGGTATGCAAAAAGGTGACCGTCTGGCGATCTGGTCGCCGAACTGTGTGGAATGGACTATTACCCAATTCGCAGCTTTCAAGGCAGGCATTATTCTGGTTAACCTGAATCCAGCCTATAAAAGCAATGAGCTGGAATATGTTTTGAATAAAGTGTCCTGTAAGGGACTAGTTATTGCATCGCAGTTTAAAACAACGGACTATCAGGAAATCCTGACCAAAATTGCGCCTGAATTAAAACAGGCTGAAAATAAATTACTGAATGCAGAGCGTCTACCACATTTAAAGCATGTCATTAAAATTGATGAGCAGCAGCATACTGGCATTCATCGTTTTCAGGATTTAATGCCTATACCAAGTGCTCAAGAGCTGGAACAGCTGCAACAGATCTCCACTGATTTGCAGTTCGATGAAACCATTAATATCCAGTTTACGTCAGGCACCACAGGTAACCCTAAGGGTACGATGCTGACCCATAACAATATTTTAAATAATGGTTACTTTGTCGGTGAGGCGATTCACTTAAGTCCGGAAGACCGTGTCTGTATTTCTGTTCCACTATTCCACTGCTTTGGCATGGTAATGGGCAATCTGGCCTGTATTACCCATGGTTCAGCCATGATTTATCCGTCTGCCGTATTTAATCCGCTGGAAACCTTAAAAGCTATTCAGCAGGAAAAATGTACGGCAGCTTATGGCGTACCGACCATGTTTATTGCTGTGCTGGAACATGAACAGTTTGACGATTTCGATCTGTCTAGCCTGCGTACCGGCATTATGGCGGGTAGTCCATGTCCACAGGAAATTATGCAGCGTGTAATAGAGCGAATGCATATGTCTGAAATTACCATCTGTTATGGCATGACTGAAACAGCACCGGTAAGTGCCCAAAGTTCAACAGAAGACAGTGTTGAACGTCGTGTGAGTACAGTTGGCCGTGTCCATCCGCATCTGGAAGTTAAAATTGTCAATGAAAATGGCAAAGTGGTGCCGCGCGGTCAATTGGGTGAACTGTGTGTGCGTGGTTATTCCGTGATGCTGGGTTATTGGGAAGATCAGGACAAGACCCAGGAAGTCATTGATGCTGCGCGCTGGATGCATACTGGTGATATTGCGGAAATGGATGATGAAGGCTTTGTCAAAATCAAGGGTCGTATCAAGGATGTGGTCATTCGTGGCGGTGAAAATCTATTCCCGAAAGAAATTGAAGATTTCCTTTATACCCATCCAGCGGTTTCAGATGTACAGGTGATTGGCGTGCCAGACCATAAATATGGTGAAGAGCTTTGTGCTTGCATTATCCTGCATGAAAATGACCCATGTACCGAAGAAGCCATCCGCCAATATTGTGCTGAGCATATTTCTCACAATAAAGTGCCGCGTTATGTGCGTTTCTTCCATGAATTCCCGATGACAGCTTCAGGTAAGGCACAGAAGTTCAAGTTGCGTGAATTTATGCGTGAAGAATTAAATTTAAAAGAGATTGCTTAAATTAATTAAAGCTAAGTTTAAATAGTATTTGATCAGATGACCTGGCGGCATGGATGTCGCCGTTTCATTGTATGGCAAGGATGCCATATCAATGAAACAGAAGGGTTTGGTTACTTTGCCCAGTCAAAGTAACGAAGCACCTGCACAATGGAAGAAGAATCCATCTTGCAAATTGAGGTCATGTATTTAGCAATTTCTTTAAATAGATAAAAATCTATTTCTATATAAATCAGAGTAAACAGATGGCAAAAAACTTTCATAGTGAAGTCGTGGTCGCCAGTTATGACGATCACATCCGTAAACTGATTCCCGGATATGAACTGGTGCATCAGCAGATTGAAGCAATTCTCAGCACTGAACTCCCGGAAACCGCTCATATTTTGGTAGTGGGCTGCGGGACGGGTTATGAGCTATCTTATTTATTGCAGCAGCATCCAAACTGGACATTTACTGCGATTGATCCTTCCGCTGCGATGCTTGAACAGGCAAGGAAGCATCTGGCTTCTATTGGAGTTGAACAACGAGTTCAGTTTATACAGTGCACCATTCAGGAACTGGATCAGCAAAATACTTACGATGCTGCACTCGCTATTTTAGTCGCCCATTTTATTCCTGAACCTCAGAAATCTGATTTTTTTCAGGATATCTATCACAGCCTTAAAACTGGCGGGATCGTATTGACTTATGATTTGATGCAGCCAGAAGGTGAGAATGAATTAAAGGTAATGCAAAAAATGGCACAGCAAACCGGACTTAGTGTGCAGCAAAGTGAAAATATGCTGGCCAGATTGCAGCAGGACTTTTTCCTGATTTCAGTAGAAGATTCAAATGAACTTTTAACAAAAGTCGGATTTAAACAACACAAAATTTATAGTCAAATCATGAATTATTGTGGTTTTTTACTCAGAAAATAAAGATCATGAAACCTTATATGAATTTTAAAGTTTAAGAGAATAATCAAGGAAGTTTAAAAAGAATGTCAGCATATTATAGTTTGATCCAGCGCGAACAGCATGCAGATGGCAGTACTACTGCCTATTATCGTTCCAATATTCATGCTCAAGGTGCGTGGAATCCTCATGAACAGCACATGGCACCGGCAACCGGTATTCTATGTGTTGAACTAGAACAGTTTCAGCCTAGATCAGAAATGCGTATTGGCCGGGTTGGACTGGATATTTTTGGACTGATTGCATTTGGTGAGTTTTCTATTACTACGCGCATGATCCGTCCTGGCAAAACTATTGAACTGATTGAGGCGGAAATGCGTGCCAATGGAAAAACCTGTATCGTTGCTCGTGCCTGGAGGATGCTGACTTCGGATAGCCGGGCCATTGCAGGTATCGAAGATTTTCCGATTGAAAGCCCTGAGTTTTTACCGGTTTGGGAGGGTATGAGTTGCTGGCCGGGTGGTTATATTCAAAGTATTGAAACCCGTGCACATCCTGATCATCGAGCAGGCAAAGGCATTGTCTGGCTCAGAAATTCACTGGATATGGTCGAAGGACAACCGACTACAGATTTTAGTCGTTTACTTGGTATGGTAGATACGGCCAATGGCATTGTGCCGCGTCAGGATCCAAATGCGGGCTGGGGATTTCCAAATCTGGATTTACAGATTCATATGCACCGTCTGCCGCAAGGTGAATGGCTGGGGCTGGAAGTAGTGCAACAATATGGTGAGGATGGGATTGGTCTCACCAGTGGTGTGCTGCATGATATTCAAGGGCCTTTCGGTCGCAGTGAACAGATTCTGACCTTACGTAAATTCTAAATCCGGTTCAAAAGCAAAAGGATGAATTGATTCATCCTTTTTTTATTGGCATGCTGTGCGCAATGGTTCAGGAATATTGATGAATGCGGGTTAGTATCATTGGGGCAGGGCGTGTGGCTTATCATCTTGCCCGTGTATTGTCAGCACAACATGAAATTGTACAGATCTACAGCCGGACTCTGGATAAAGCACAGCAACTGGGTAATCGATTTAAAGCGCAAGCTATCGCTCAACCTGAGAATCTGAATCACAATATAGATTTGATCATCATTGCCGTGAGTGATCAATCAATTGCTAATGTCATCAGACAAGTCCATTCTTACTTGCAAGATGTGCTGATTGTCCATACTTCGGGTAGTACTCACCTGAATGTTCTAGCAGATATACATGCAAAGTCTGGCGTCTTTTATCCATTGCAAACCTTTAGTCTGGAACGTGAAATCGACTGGGAAAATACGCCTTTATTTATTGAAGCATCTGACCCAACAGATCAAGAAATCTTAACCCATTTAGCAAATAGCCTAAGCAAGAGAGTTTATCAATATAGTTCGGACCAACGTTTGAGCTTGCATCTGGCTGCAGTGTTTGCCTGCAATTTTAGCAATTACTGTTATGACATGGCTAAGCAGGTGGTAGATGCACAGCAGGTAGATTTTAGCCTGCTTTATCCATTGATTCTGGAAACAGCCAATAAGGCGACGCAAAATGATCCTCGCCAAGGACAGACTGGACCTGCGATGCGTGGTGATCAGAATATTCTGAATATGCATCAGCAGATGCTAGAGCAATCTCAACGACAAGACTTGGCAGGTGTGTATAAATTACTCAGTCAGCAGATTTTAGAACGCCATCATAGCTAATAAAAAAGCGCTGAATAATCAGCGCTTTTTAGACTTATAGATATTAAGAAATTTTCTTAAAGATAAAGTCATTAATCTTGTGGCCAGCTTCGATTCCGCGACGCTCAAACTTGGTTTGTGGACGCCATTCAGGGCGAGGGTAGCTGTTGCCTCTACCTGCCAGGTTTTCTAAGCGTGGACGTTCTTCCAGAACTTCCAGCATCCACTCAGCATACGGTTCCCAGTCTGTTGCAGCATGGAAAGTACCGCCAAGTTCCAGCTTTTGCTCAACCAATGGCATGCGGTCATGAGATACAAAACGGCGTTTAAAGTGACGTTTTTTCTGCCATGGATCAGGAAAATACAACTGAACGGTGTTGATACTATTGTCTGGCATTTCACGAAGCACCTGAATCGCATCAGCATCCAGTACACGTAAGTTAGTCACGCCCGCCATACCTGCTTCATACACGCACTGCGCAATACCCGGTACATGCACTTCAATTCCGACAAAGTTACACTCTGGATGCGCTTTAGCCATGAGTACCAGAGAGCGGCCCATACCAAAACCGATTTCTACAGTCAGCGGACGTTCAGGATGTTCAAAATACTGACGCAAATCACCTACTGGATATTCCAAAATTAAGTGACCATATTGTTCAAGCGCAGTACGTTGAGAGGTATTTAATGGCGCTGAGCGGCGCATAAACGTCACAATTTCACGGTGCTCGCTTAAATTGTCCAGCTCCACGACTTGCTGGTCTAATTGATCGTTCGACATAATTTTGGCAAATCTAAAAATTCAGAATGCGGTATTTTAAGTCCTGAGCGGTGCAAGTCAAACTTTTCTCGGTATTTCTCCATAAAAATCGAGCCAGAGATCCCAGGCAAAATAAAAGAGCCAGTTGGCTCTTTTACAGATCCAGCTTGATCAGGTACTAAAACGGTCGATTAACGTGCTACTGGCTTCATTTAAACCAATTACAGTCACGTCTATGCCTTGGGCTTTAAGCTTCTGGATGACGTTATTGAGCATATTTACTGAAGTCACATCCCAGATATGTGCATGCGTCAGATCCAGCTCAACATGATCCAGTTTTTCTTTAAAATCAAAAAACTGGTAGAACTTTTCTGTGCTGCTGAAAAAGATCTGTCCAGAAATTATATAACTACGTGAATTAGGCTTATGCAAATAAGTCGAGACATGTACAGTTCTTTCCAGTTTATTAATAAAAAACAGGGCAGAGAGCAATACACCGACAAATACACCGAGTGCCAGATTATGAGTAGCAAGCACGACAATTATCACAGCAATCATCACGGTATTAAATTCTAGCGGATGCTTGCCAAACTGTTTGATTGCACCCCACTGGAAGGTGGTAAATGACACCATAATCATAATGGCAACCAGCGCAGCCATTGGAATATAAGCCAGCCAGTCTTTCAGGAAGACCACCAAACACAGCAAAAACACGCCAGCCACCAAAGTGGATAAACGGGTACGTGCACCTGAAGAGACATTGATAATCGACTGACCAATCATGGCACAACCAGCCATTCCGCCCATAAAACCGCTGACAATATTGGCCATACCCTGACCACGACATTCCCGATGGCGGTCACCTTCAGTTCCAGTCACTTCATCAATGACCGTAGTGGTCATCATACTTTCAAGCAGACCTACAGTGGCTAAAGTAAAGGAATAAGGCAGGATAATCTGCAAGGTTTCCAGATTCAGTGGAATTTCCGGAAGAAGAAAGACGGGTAAGGTATCTGGAAACTGTCCCAGATCGCTCACAGTACGCATATCTGTACCAAGCAATAACGCAAGTGCGCTCAGCACGACGATACAGATAAGAGGCGATGGAATCGCTTTACCGATTTTCGGTATATAAGGAAAGAGATAGATAATTATCAAACCTACTAAAATGAACAGATAACCCGTACTGTCCATCCGGTTAATTTCCGGGATTTGTGCCACAAAAATCAGGATCGCGAGGGCATTCAAGAAACCATATACCACAGCCTGCGACACAAAACGCATCAGCTTGGCAACTTTAAAAAAGCCCGCAATCACCTGAATAATCCCGGTCAGAATTGTGGCTGCAAGCAGATATTGCAAACCATGATCCTTGACCAGCGTAATCATCAGTAGCGCCATTGCACCAGTCGCCGCAGAGATCATGGCAGGACGACCACCGAAAAAGGCAATGGACACTGCAATACAGAAAGAGGCATACAAGCCGACTTGCGGATCAACACCTGCAATCGCAGAAAAAGCAATAGATTCAGGAATCAGGGCCAGTCCAACCACCAGACCTGCCAGCACATCAGTCCGGATATTGGAAAACCATTCTTCTTTTTTCAGGTTAATCACGAAATATCATCTAAATTTTGAGAACCTGCGTATCTTAAACAGATACAGATAAAAATCTACACAAGATTGACTTGCAAAAGCCTGTAAATTCCTCAATATTGGATATGTAACTGTGCTCAATCACAGTTACGCTTTTTTGCAATTTACAGGTTTGATCACTTGAAAGTTTGTCAGAAGCGATTTAAAACATTGAGAAGTGTATAACAAGGATCAGAAATGAAGCTTTACTATTCGCCAGGCGCATGCTCTTTGGCAGCTCATATTATTTTAAATGAAATTAATGTCGATTTTGATTTGGAACGTGTTGACTTAAAAACCCATAAAACAGAAAAAGGTGCAGATTATTACGAAATTAACCCAAAGGGTTATGTACCAGCATTAGAAATTAATCCGGGTTTAATTCTTACAGAAAATGTTGCAATTTTACCGTTTCTTGCTCAACACGATCCAAAACAAGATCTGATTCCACCTTCTGGCATGGGACGTGCCAAAGTGCTGGAGTGGTTAGGTTATCTCAACTCAGAGTTGCATGATGCTTATGCTGTATTCTTCACTGGAAAATTATCAGATGAAGCCAAAGAAAAAGCCTATGCAGAAATTGACCGTTTATTGAGTTATATCGATAAGGCCATTGGTGAATCGGACAATGATTATCTGGTCGATGATAATTTCGGCCCGGCAGATGCTTACCTGTTTGTTCTGACCAACTGGTCGAACCAGATTGAACATGATCTGAGTCCATATAAAAATATTATTCATATCCGCAATAAGGTTGCAGAACGTCAATCTGTACAGATTGCAATGCGTGATGAAGGTTTAATCCCTTAATCATGTTTTGTTCTGAAATAGATTGACAGTATTCTACTTCAAACCGAGTTTAGCAATTAGCTCGGTTTTAGTTTGT
>NZ_DDLD01000081.1:0-10807 GCF_002339435.1 Acinetobacter sp. UBA2581
ACTTTTTGAAACACCACCTAAAAAAGAAAAACAAGCTAGAAAATTCTGCCTTATAAGAGTCAGATAAATAAATATTTATCACTAATTTTTAATGAAATATTTGCTTAAAGAGAGGTCCTTATCTTGTTTATGAAATTGCTTGATTTTTATTCAATAAAGACATAATTTCTGTATGGTTTTATTTGTGGTTGAACTTTATAAAAACAATATTAGGGGAACTGTAAATGATTAAATTTATTGTAGATGAACAAGAGTCTGCCCAAGGCGTGCACTATATTCATAACGCAACACGAGGCTGTGAAGACCTGCCAGAATTTGATAACCAGATTCTGATTGGATATTTTGCTAATTATGATCTGGCTTATAAACGGGCAAGAATGAACTGGCCGAGAGAGAAAGTAGAGGGCTGTCATAAGTGCTGTACAGAATGAGATTCATAGACATATTGAGCGTCATTTAAAACCTGCTATACAGTGGGTTTTATCATTTATTCTGTTTGAAAATTGATCAATTTGACCCCATATAAAATTATAGATTTATCATTTTTTAGGGCTGCTCAATTGCAACATTATCTTGATCTCAATCATGACTCGGGTGTGGCCAATTATGAGATTGGCAATGAGTTCATTCGGGTTCAATTCAAGAAAACCTCGAAAGTGTATACCTATAGCTATAGCAGTGCGGGCTATCAGCATGTGGAAAATATGAAACAGCTGGCTCAGTATGGTGATGGCCTAAATGCCTATATCAATCATCATACCCGTCACCTGTTTGTACGCTAAAAAGTGATCGCTGAGAGTGAGAACTGAAACTTTTAGCTCAAAATATTTAAACCATTCCCCTTTAGATTACAGATACAAATCAGTAATTCCTGAAGATTTGATCAATCTGTCAACTTAATGATAGATGGCTCTACAGGCAGGGAATCACTATGGACCTCGATTTCTGGTGTCGGTTTTTACTTTATACATTGGCTTTGAATTACAGCATTTTAATGCTCTGGTTCTTGCTCATTGTCTTTTTACGAGACTGGGTAAAACGATTGCATAGTCGATGGTTTCAGCTTTCAGATTCGACTTTTGATGCCGTTCATTATGGCGGCATGGCCCTCTATAAAATCGGAATATTCCTATTCAATCTGGTTCCGCTGATAGTCATATATTTAATTGGGAAAAGTTAGGAGATAAAACTTTCTCAGGTTTCAAGAATAAATAAAATTGATAGTCGCATTAGCATTACACAGAGCAGTTTAAACGCTTAAAATGCTCGAAACAGAATAAATAATATAGAAAAGGAGTTCGGCTCAATGAATCAGTTTAAACCTGCCTTAATTTTAGGTGCATTGATCGGCTTGGGAATGATTATTGCCGGATTCATTCTGGGCAATAGTGCGGTCAAGATTAAACAATATGAGCGGATTGTTTCCGTAAAAGGGCTGTCGGAACGTGAAGTGAAAGCCGATGTTGCAGTCTGGCCCATCCGTTTTAGTGGCGGTAGTCAGGATCTGACAGAACTGTATGACACCATGGAGCTGCAAACCCAACAAATTCAGGCGTTCTTAAAAGGCGAAGGTTTTAAGGCAGAAGAAATTACCACAGGTTCTCCAGTCACTACAGATAAATACGCACAGCAATACGGCGGTGATGCCAATGTCGCGCTACGTTATACCGCACATCAGACCATTACAGTTTATACCCACAATATTGATGCAGTCCGTGCAGCGCAAACTCGTCTGGTCGCTCTGGGTAAAAAAGGCATTGCTTTTGGTGGTGATGATTCCGGGCAAAGAACGGAATATATCTTTACCAAATTGAATGACATTAAACCGGCGATGATTGAAGAGGCCACACAAAATGCCCGCAGTGTGGCAGAAAAGTTTGCAGCAGATTCTCAAAGCCGTCTCGGGAAAATCAAGACGGCCAATCAAGGTCTGTTTAGCATTGAAGACCGTGACAGCAATACGCCTTATCTAAAGAAAGTTCGTGTGGTTTCTACAGTGGATTATTATCTTGCGGATTAAATGGCTGGAAAACTAAAAATAGCGGTTTGAAAAATTTAGAGCAGAATGAAGTTTTAAATAAAGATAAATTCCAGTAATTCTGCTCTTTCTGCAATAAAAGATCTTTATTTTGAGCTAAAAGATAAAAAATTCTTCTATAAATATATTCTAAGAAAAATATTTTCAAAAACTGGGAAAATTAAAAAATCTTAGGAAATTAATTTTACCGCAGCTTGGCTACTATATATCTCAAGGGTGTGATGGGATCGAAAAGAGTAGCATGCTGTGAGTGGCGCAAAACGCGAGTGCAGTACGAACCCAAAAGGTCTCGATTCGGCTTAGGACGCTATAGACCAAAAGTTTATAGGCTATAAGATCATTTCTTACAAAGAGTGATAGTTGAAGTAAACCATCAAGATGTTTTCCCAACACCCTCAAAATTTTCTCTTCTAATAATAAATCTTCTCCTCCAAACTGCTTAATACTTTCCTTACCCAGTCACTTATCTTCTTCCTCAAATAGCTTTAAATTTATTTGAGATTCAAATAAATACTATTCTAATCACATATCTAATCTATTTTATTTACAGCCTATAGCTTTCAATCATCCTTTATTTAAATACTACTCTAATGTCGCTAGTTATTTATAAGTATTTGATATAAATAATTTAAAATATAATATATTTAATATTTGCTCACAAATTATATCCTTGAAAAATAAAACAGAATGCTATGATAATTTTGCATATAAGAAAGGGGCGTGTCCCATGAAAAAATATGAATTAGAAATCAGTTATCCGTATCAGGAAGAAGATGAAGCAGAGCAGCTAGGCAGCTTATCGGCAGAAGAAATTCTCTCTACTTTTAAGTCCATCAATTGGCAACAGTTACGGATTTTACAATTACAGATGCAAGCTGCGATTACCACATTTACCGTGACAGACCCCGATACTGAACAGTCGATCCAGATCACGCTGAATGAACTGGCGCCCTCAGGTCAGCTTGAGTTCAGGCTGGAAAGTGATATTGAAGTCGAAGCTCAGCATAAAATTCTGGGACTGTTTAGCCTGAAAAACAAAGACTATGTGTCATTTCGCAGTCTGACTATGTTACAGGTTCAGCAATATCTTATGACATTCTTAAATGAAGATCTCGACAGCCTGAAAACCCAGTATCAGTCAGGTCATTCAGTATCTCCCATCAGTGCAGCATCCAAAGCTTAGTCGGGCATTGATTCTATAACAGGGCTGGATTGACAGTATTCCCTGACATTGTTATTTTGCGCGTTTTCTTCTGAATGCTTACAGAACATGCCTATTAACGACAACTTTGTCTACGCGCCGCCTCAAGATCCATTGCATATTCTGTATGAAGATGATGATCTAGTCGTCATTGAGAAGCCGGCCGGTTTGTTGTCTGTTCCGGGACGTTTGCCTGAGCATCATGACAGTGCTTATCTACGGGTACTAGAGCGTTATCCGAATGCCAAAATTACCCATCGTCTGGATATGGCGACGTCCGGAATACTGATGTTTGCCAAAAATCGCGAAGCCGAAGTGGCGGTCAGTAAAATGTTCCAGGCACGTACAGTCAGCAAGCACTATATTGCGCTGGTACAGGGAGAAATTCAGACCGAGGGCAGTGTCGATGTGCCTTTAATTACTGACTGGGAAAATCGCCCCCGGCAAATGGTACATTTTGAACTGGGTAAAGCTGCCAAAACACTCTATCAACGGCTGGAATATCTGCCTGAGCAAGACATCAGCCGGGTATTACTGACGCCAATTACCGGGCGTTCACATCAGCTCAGAGTCCACATGCTGCATATCGGTCATCCGATTATGGGCGATAAAATTTATCATCCGGAACCAACGCGTAGTCCTCTTAATCGCATGGCCTTGCATGCCAGTGAACTGACTTTTACTCAACCCTTGAGTGGTCATAAAGTTGAAATTCTTGCACCTGCACCATTTTAGTAAAATTTAAGCATTCAAAAAATGAATATAGATTCTGATAAATATTTGAATTTCAGTAAGCTGCAACAGAAATGTCAGAATTTATTTCAATCATCGGAAAATTATGGAGTTGAATTTAAGCAGTTTTCTAGAAAAATTATGTTCTGAATCATGTCTTATCAAGTAATGATTTTTTGAAATTAAAAAAGTGTATCCGGAAAAATTTCAGAAATCATTTAAGGGGGATTTATTACTTTATCTTTAGTTTAACTATTTGATCTGTCTATTTTTATTAGGTTTTTCTCAAGATTTTCAGCCTATCCGAAATTCGATCTTATAACTTTTGATATAAAAATAAAAACCACTCTAATCGCTTATCACCAACAGATTCATGTTAAGTAAATTGATAGGCATAAAAATATTAAGGTTTTATAGGTGAAAGATCATTTAAAAGATCAAATATATTAAATATTTATGGTCATTTTTTATCTTTGATTCTCATCATTAAATTATGCAGAATAACTTTAAAACATCATAAATTTTTAATTTTTTAGTGCCTATATATGGTGCAAGGGGTAAGGCACAGGATGATGCTAAGTGGCGTGCTCTTTGTTCTCGCAAGTGTTTTAATCATTGTATTACTACGGGTATTCAATAGCCTGAAATTATCAAGAAACAATATTCGGTCTCTACAGGAAAATCTGGATCATTCACGCAGTAAATTAGCTGATTATGAAACACAAGTTGATGAATTAAATTATGAAATGACCCAGCTACGGATGCAGTTGGGGAGCGCCAGAACTGAACTGAATAAATATAAAAAATATCAGGATATCTGTGACATCGAACAGTACATTATTAACCGCAGTTTGCAGGCTAAAAATTTCGTAGAAGTAACCAAGCTTCATGCTTCCATCATGCTGGATGATCTCAAAGCCTATATCGCTCAGGTCAAAGCATATTTACAGAGTTTACAGGCTCAGGCCGAAGCTGATATTGAGCAGCAGGCCCGAAAAGCTTTACAGGCTTATTATCAGCAGGCCAAAGAACAGCAGCGACTGCAAGAAGTAGTTGAGGCTCTCGAGCAGAAGATCAAGGGCTATCAACATGGTTTTGATCTGCCGGTCACGCAGCTTCTGGATCAGCTCATTAGTGGCTACAACGATACTGATGCAGCTCGGCATTTACTGACTATCAGAACACAGATTGAGCAAGCCAAAGAACAGCAGCAGGTGGCCCGCTGTAACTATGTCGATGAAGATCGTCGCAAGAGCACCATCGAGATTTTGAGTCTGGCATTTAATAGCAGGGCAGAATTCTATTTGTCCCAGTTAAATACTCATAATCTGGGAGAAATGCTGCAATTCTTAAAAGATGATTATCGCCTGATGAACTATAAAGAACAAAGCTTGAGCCAGGCCATGATTCAGGAGTCTTATCTGAACTTGCGTCTGGAAGAGCTTAAATTCGCCGCCATTTTACTCGAGCTTCGACAGAATCAAGTGTCTGAGCCATCTGCAGTGATCGCTTCCTAACTCCAATTAAAAAAGACAAATCAACCGATGAAATTTTTTAATCTGCAGATTGATATGTAGGTATTTTTAATTAGATGAAAATGCAGCTTTTTTTCTCAAATTATTAAATTTATATTGATAAAATTCAGTTGGTTATTTAGAGAAAGTTAATTTTTTTTCATATTCTGTACTCGATAATTAAAATAAAATAAATTAAGCTGAATCGAATAATAAAACATCATAAATCATAATAAGGATATCTCTATGGCACGCGATTATGACAAATTCCCTGACGATGAAAATGGTCATGTACTGTGGCAAATGTATCAGGATGGTGATGATCTGCAGGACGACCATGAAATTGAATTCTCGATAGCCTTTAATAGTGAAGAACAGGCTGACCGCTGTGCATTGCACTTGCTTAAAGAAGAACAAAAGATAAGCCTATATCAGGATGAGGAGAGCGATACGCTGGAATGGACAATTACTATTCATGTCTATATGCAGCCTACCTATGAAAATATTGTCGATCTGGAACAATGGTTTACCAGAATTGCCGCTGAATTTCAGGGTGAATATGACGGCTGGGGCTGTATGGCCTATGTCTATGATGATGAAGGCGACCCAGAAGAGGGCGAAAGCAAACTGCGTAGCAGCTAATCAAAATTTCCTTATTCAAGCCCGGTTAAGCCGGGTTTTTTATCGCCTGTGGTATTAGTCGGGTCAACTGTAGTTTTTTGTTATACATCCTATAAAATGGATAGATAACAATTATATTTAGGCCGTACAGTATGTTGGGCAGTTATTTAAATACTGAGGCCGACGAGATCGGGATGATCCGTCCGAATAATAAATAAAAATAATCTTTCAGTAAGAACAAGAAAAAAAGGTAGGCTGAAATGAGTTATACCCTAAAAATGCATCGCGTATTCAGTGCGCCACCGGAACGGGTGTACCGGGCCTTTATTCATCCAGATGCTATTGCAAAATGGCTGGCACCGCATGGCTTCACTGCCAGAGTTGAGCATGCCGAAGTCAAACCGGGAGGCAGCTATAAAATCACCCTGACCAATTTTGCTACAGGTACCCAGCATCATTTACATGGCACCTATCATGAAGTTATTCCCAACCAGCTACTGCGCTATACCGATTGCTTTTCTACACCTGAAGTCAAAGGTGAAATTGAAGTCACGCTCATCTTTGAAAAAGTGTCTGTAGGCACCAGCCTGCATATTATTCAGGTGGGTTATCCGGATCTAGTACCGCCATCTGCATGTCACTTAAGCTGGCAAGAGTCATTGCAGCTTTTGTCCTGGCTGGTCAATCCACATATTTTGGATGGTTAAGTTCAGTTAATTAAGTTGAGCGGGAGATCCTTTTAAAGCTTGAGCATGAACCTATCCAAAGATGCTATAATTCAGCTTTAATTTTTTGTTTTTTCCTTTATTTTTTTATTTTGTCGAGGTTGCTATGGCTCTACCACAATGCCCAAAATGCCAGTCTGAATATACCTATGAAGATGGTGACTTGTTAATCTGCCCAGAATGTGGATATGAGTGGAAAGAAGCGGAAGCAACTGAGGAAACCGTGGTCATCAAGGATGCGCATGGCAATCTGCTGGCTGATGGCGACACAGTTACGGTGATTAAGGATCTTAAAATTAAAGGATCTTCTTCAGTGGTTAAAGTCGGGACTAAGGTCAAAAATATTCGTCTATTACCCGATGCAACTGATGGACATGATATTGACTGTAAAATTGATGGCATTGGCGCCATGAAGCTCAAATCTGAATATGTGAAAAAAGCCTAATACGTTCTTATACGAATGATTGCTTTCGGTCTTCGGGTTTGAAGGTTTATGCTTCTTCCTCAAACTCGAAGATCAATCTCTTCTGATCACTATATCATGCCTGGATCTATGCTTTATGCCTCATCTTCATCTTGAATATTCAGATAATATTCAGCAGCTCGAAACCCAACCTTTAATGTTGGCAATTCATCAGGCCTTATTTAACGCCGGTTATATTAATGACCCGAATGATTTAAAAAGCCGGGCGATTGTACAGCAAGATTTTGTGATTGGACTAGAGCAGAAGACAGATCAGGCTTATGTGCATGCTAAAGTTTCTCTCCTGACTGGTCGTAGTCTGGCCATTCGTCAAGCAATTTCCAAGCTGGTACTTCAGGTCATGCAGCAGCACATTGCCTCGCAGCCAAGGCTAAAGATTCAGCTCTGTGTTGAAATTCTGGAAATGGACAAAGAAACTTACACTAAAGCTATTATTTGAATTTTTTAGATTGAAGTGAGGACTAGGAAATGAAGTTTTCCTAGTTCCTCTCTTTATCTTGAATGTATAAGAACTTAATAAAAAATTGAGAAGTATCAAAGCAATTTTGAAATATAAAGAACGATAAATAAAACTAGAGCATAAAAATTTAAATAATCAGTCAAAATTCACCTGATGATTGCAGTTGATCAGAAAATTTTGCCTATGATTAAAAAAATGGTGTAATTTTAGGTATTAGGTCACACTTTTGACCTGATCTATGGTGGATGGGTAAAACCAGGACCCATCCACATAATTAAAAATAATGAAAAACAAGAAAGACTGAAAAATGATGAGATGCTTGAAATCTCGGTTTTCAAGTCTGAATAAAACCTTATAGAGAGGTATTCAATGAAAATAATAGGGGAAGAATGTCTGGCTCAGGAAGTCAGGACATTTTTACAAAAATGGGATCAAGCTATTTGTTCACTTGAATTCAGCGAAATTCGTCAACTTTGCCGACCAGATGTCTGTCTGATTGATATTAGCTCCGAGTTGAAAGGGATTGAGGCTTATCAGGCTGCATGGCAACAGTACCGCCCATATATGCGCAACAATGGTATGCGCGTTGAACGGCAGGAGGTCACCATTCAGGTCAATAATGACATGGCTTTCGTGTATGGGTATGTCCGGATTGCCTATGCGGCGATGGAACGATATTTTCCTTTACAATGGTGCCGCTTCAGCATGGTCTTGAGCAAACAGCAAGATCAGTGGCAATTGCATTATCAACATATTTCTGTTCCTGTTCAGGATAAAACTGAAAAACTGCGTCCTGTGAAACTGGCAGGTTAAGGCGCAAGTTTTAAATTTCATTGTAACAAGATCATCATGTCTATTTGTCCATTCTTGAAAAAAATCACCATAAAAAAGCCTGAATCGTTCAGGCTTTTTTATTTAGGGAAGATTAGAAGCGTTTTGGAATCCGCTGACCATTCGGTACCGGAATTTCCGCATTTTTTAATACACCAAATAACCAGGCTTCTGCATGTTGTACGGCTGTTTTTAACTGGTCACCCAAGGCTAGACGTCCGGCAATAAAACTTGCTAATGAACAGCCTGAGCCGTGATATTCACCCTCCAGACGCGGGCAACGGGTTTCGTTGATCAATTCACCCTGAATATATAGACGGTTCTGGATATAGTCGGGAGTATCTTCATGGCCGCCTTTAACCAGAATCGCGTGAGCACCCATTTCAAACAGTTTCTGCGTGGCTTGATCTAAATCCTGTTCACCTGTTAGGGCACGCAACTCAACTGTATTCGGAGTTAAAATCGTGGCTAGTGGAATCAGTTGTTTAAACGCTTTGACCAGTGTGGCCTGATTGCCGAGTGAGCCACCACTGTTGGCTACCAGCACCGGATCCAGTACATACTGATAATCTGCATGCGCTGTTAGAAATTCTGCCAGCGCCTCAATATTTTCAGTAGTACCCAGCATGCCTGATTTAACACAGCGGATCGGTAGATCCTTTACCACGGCATTGGCCTGAGCCAGCAGTAATTCCTTTGAAGTTGCTTCAAAACCAAAAACCTGTTGCGAGTTCTGGATGGTCAGGGCTGTACAGGCAATTGCAGCATGAGCACCACTTTGACCGATGGCTTCAATATCTGCTTGAAGGCCTGCTCCACCTGAAGGATCTAAACCTGAAAAGCAAAGTACGGTAGGTCGCAAAATGATGTCCTTCATTCACTAAAATTGCCTTAGTATAGGCAAATTTATTCAAACTCTCGATATTAATTTCTATCACTTGCAAAAACTGTCTGTCAGGTAAAATTTCGTATGTTTATCTGATCAAAATATAGAGTTGACTACCCTGAAAATGGGCGTTATTGGCTTATTTTTATGGCCTAGTAATTGCTTTAGGGTAGAGAAATCTGGCTATACTCACGATATGAATTGATGTCGGCTACAAACATAGGGGGACAAGGTGTGATTCAGAATATTTTAATTGACTTGGATGGTACATTAACTGACCCAAAAGTGGGGATTACGACTTCTGCCCGCTACGGTCTGGAAAAGGTGGGTCATCCGATCAGTGAAGACACGAATATTGACTGGATTATCGGGCCTCCTCTAAAAGCTTCGCTAGCCAAAATTCTGAATGTAGATGCGGATGATACTCTGGCTGAACAGGCACTAATGGCATACCGCGAGCGTTTCGCAGTGACTGGTCTATATGAAAATCACGTCTTTGAAGGCGTAGCTGAAACTCTGGCGGAACTTAAACGCCGTGGTTATCGCCTGTTTCTCGCAACAGCAAAACCAACCGTTTATGCTAAACAGATTCTGGAACATTTTAATCTGGCCCAGTATTTTACTGAGATTTATGGCAGTGAGCTGAATGGCGACCGGACCAATATGATTCAGTATATCTTGGAACAACAAGGCATACAGGCTGATCAATGCATTATGGTGGGAGACCGTGAGCATGATATTTTTGGTGCCCGCCATAATGGGATTGAGTCGATTGCAGTCAAATACGGCTATGGTTCAGAAGTTGAATTACAGCAGGCACAGCCTAAATATACGATTGAGAACTTTAGTCATTTATTAAACTATTTAAAATAATTTTTTATTTTCATTAAAATAAAATGCTTCTATGTTTAGGAGCATTTTTTATATTCATTATTAAAAATAATTTTTAACTTTATCTTTTGAATAGAAATCTGTTTTATTACGTTAACTTGATTAATTATTTGTATACTTTTGTTCTAATATTTTTCATGCTTACATAAATATAATAATGTATTTTATGTGATCAATGTCATAGTTTAATTATAATTCACAAAAACATATTTTTCATATTTTAATATCTATTTATTTAAATCTAATTAAAATATTAAAATTCAATGTCTTAATTTTATATTAAATTTTTAATTCATTTATTTCACTAGACCTCTTTCATAAATCATTTTTTGCTCAGTTCCAAGTTGTAGATTCCAGCGATTAAATTGAATCTCAAACCAAGCCTTTTACCTCTATTTCGATAACGCTCAGCAAGGATTTTGAA
>NZ_DDLD01000082.1:0-61829 GCF_002339435.1 Acinetobacter sp. UBA2581
TATTTCAGGACGGGACAATTGTATCAATTAAAGAAGGTAAATCATTCTTATCTTTTTTTATAATTTCCATTTTTACTGCTTTGGATCCCTCACCGAGCGCATCAGTTACTCTCTTAATAAATGATGCCAGCGCCTTCTCTTCCAAGTTAGTAAATTCATGGCTTTGGGTGGGAGGGACGGGATTTCCCTCTTTATCTTTTTGGTGGATTTGATGAATGATAATTCTATCAACCGATAAATTTAATAATTGCATTACAATATACCCCTCTATAAACCACTATTTAAAACCCAAACAAGCAAGGTTATTTATCTTAATCGCCAAAACGGGCGACCCAAGCCGCATAAGCGGCTTTTAGTTTTTTACGGCTTAACTAAAGCGGACTCTAGGCGACCAATAAAATCAATCTCATTGAGTTGCTCATTAGTAATAAATTCATCTGGATAGCGAATCTTGTCAGGATTATCACTTGCGAGTCGCACAGTTGTTCCACCTGCATAACTTATAAAGATTCTTTTCATTCTTAACTCGTAGTTATGCTTAAAGACATACACTGACCCACTTTTAAGCATGCCTGGATCTTTATCAGCTACATCAATGAAAAGAGGGCTGTCAGGTGCTACGGTTGGCCACATACTATATTCGTCAGAATAAATTACACGTAGATTTTCTGGCTTAGCCTGTATACCCAAAATCCTTAACAGCGACGGATCAATATCTAAATATTCACTTGGATCTTCTAGAAAATTTTCTACACCACTTCCACAAGAGGCTTTTACATCCCTGTACACCGGTATTCTCACATTATTTCTTTTGCTTCCTTCAGCACCACGGAATTCAATGGGCGCAATTTGGATTCCGCTTTTATTTGAAATATCACTTAAAGGCATGGTGATAGCATTTGCCTGATCCAAAAAACCCTTAGGCTTACCAAAAGCCTCTTCTATTTTGGTTGCAGTCTCATCGCCAATATTTTTAGTCGGGTTTTTCCCGATGTATTGGCTAACCAAATTATAAGAAAGCCCCACCTTTTCAGCAAAATCAGTACGACTCAACCCAGACTCCTTCATTAAGTCTCGAGCGTTCTTAAGCCGTATTTCATGAATTTGCATCAAACCAGACATACCAAACCCCATTATTTAATCCATTACTAAATTTACCTGTTAGGTAGAAAAAATAAATACCCTGACAGGTTGAATAAGTTTTACCTAAAAGGTATATTTAATATTAATTTACCTATAAGGTGTATTTTTATGCAAAACCTATATGATTACTGGAAATCCTTAAGCGAGGATGAGAAGCATATTTTTTGTTCTCGTGTAGGGGTGTCTTACGGCTATATGGAATCACATTTGATTCATGGTCGTAAAAAACCCCGCATGGAAACTATCCAAGCAATTGTTGATGCTAGCAATAACAAGCTATCCCACAAAAATCTTTTTGACTTCTTCCTAAAGAAGACCCCAATAGCTGCTTAAACCAATTATCAATCAGTAATCGTTTTAAAGAAACGTGAACAAAAACAGGGATTCACATGATTCTAAAGAAAGAAACAAGAATAGCGATTCATCAGATGATTAATCAGTCCGAAGGATTTGATCCAAAGGATATTGCTCAAGTCACTGGTGATGCTCACAAGACGATTTGCAACTATGGCAATCCAAATATGGAGAACCATGATCCAAGTCTAAAGAAGTTTGAGGCGATCATGCTTTTGACCCAAAACCCGGTAGTTCTGAAAGTTTGGGCGCACATGCTAGGTTTTGTTCTTATGCCAGCAGGTGGCGAAGGCACACATCGTCAGATGACTATCGTAGAGGCATTGCTTCAAATGAATTCTGAAACTGGAAAAGCCAATCAAAAGGTTTATGAGGTTTTGGAAGATGGCATGGTGACTCCGCAAGAGTATGCGGAAGCGAGTGAAATTCTTAATCGCATTATTGAAAACGCTAAAGCAGCGGATATGGCTTTAAGCAAGCAAATGCATAAATTCACACAAAAAGAAAAAGCCTGATTTCTGAGATCAGGCTTATTCAATTCATTAATGATTGGAACCAATGAATATGAAATCAAATCTAGCACATGAACCACCAATACCTCAAGGGCAAGTAGTTCATTTCCCAAAAAATGAGCGCAAAGCTATGTCGAATAAAGAAGAGCGCTACACCAAAATGCCTAACACGTTAATTGACGGCCAGATCATGGCCCAGTTAAACGACAAGGCATTCAAGTGTTTAATGTTTGTCATGCGCCAGACTATAGGATTTGACCGCGCATCACACCCAATTGCTATTACTCAATTTCAAAAATATTGCGGTATCAAAAAACGCGATACAGTTATGGCATGTATTCGTGATCTGGAAGAGCTGGGTTTAATCAAAGTTGAGAGAACAACAGGTTGCCTAAACGAATATCAATTTACTCCTGACCAGTACCGCGAAAGGGGACTAGTACCGAATGATGGTAGTACCCTTAAAGGTGATGGGACTAGTATCACCAAACGGGACGGGACTAGTACCGCGAAAGGTGATGGGACCAGTACCGTTGAACGGGGCACTATTAAAGAAACACTTAAAGAAACATTTAAAGAAAACTTTAAAGAGAAAAACGCGCAAGAAAATTCAGTTGATCAGGTATTGAATCTCTGGACACCAGATTTACATTCTCTGAATTCCTGGTTACAACGATCAGGTGAAACTCCGATGACTCAAGAGCTGGTGAATCAGATTTTGCTTGAAGTGAATGCTCACTACGAACCACGTTTGAACGCAGGCTTGATTACAGACACCCAGATGTATTCAAACTTTGTGAAGTGGATCAAACGTAAATACACTCAAAAAACATATCAATCCTCTGAAAAACAAAATTCTAATCTGGATGTGAACACTGCCTGGAACAATCAACCGGTAAAGCAACATGCACCAGTGAATTCACCAGTACATATCCCGGAGGACTTCGTATGAACGCAATGTCGATGCTGAATCAGGGATTGAAACAAACACAAGAGATCTGCTCGAAACACAAAACCCCTATGGTACAAGCTGGGCCATTCCAGAAGTGCCCACAATGCGCCGTAGAGTTCCTGGAAGAACAAAAGCGAAATGCACAGGCCGAAATTGATCGTACCGTACGTGAAAAACACTTTGCTGGTGCAATGCTTCCAGAACGTCATGCTGAGTCAGGTTTTAAGAATTATATCGTTCAGCATGCTGGTCAACAGAATGCATTGAATCTGGTTGTTTCCTTTGCCAAAAACATGATCAGTGGCCACAAAAATAACTTTGTGATGGTAGGACCTACTGGTACAGGAAAAACTCATCTCAGCTGCGCAACAGCTCGGACATTGCTCAACAAGGGCAAATATGCACGTTACATCACCAGTGAGGACATGGCACAGAGAATCATGAATGCCTGGGAGCAGCCGGACGCTACAGAGAAGTCTGTGATTTATGACTTCACTCAGTATGACCTGTTAATCCTGGATGAGTATGGGCTGCATGACCGTGATAAGCGTAGAGAGCTGGTGCACAAGGTTTTGTATGCACGCTATGACCGCATGAAGCCGACCATGCTGATTTCGAACCTGACATTGGCTGAGCTTCAAAAGGATTTAGGTGATCGTCTTTGGTCTCGATTTCAGCAAGGTGGTTTAACCGTAATAGAGTGCAATTGGGCGGATCAGCGTGTAGGAGGTGGGGTATGAACATACCAAGCATCCAGCGTTTCGAAGAAATTAAAGACATCCTAGTGTATGTGGCCTTTTCTAAACATGAGGTCACGTCAGCTGAGCTTGAAGAGCATGTATGTGACAAAACTAGATCTTCTTTAAATCAAAAATTGCGCGGTCTGGTTCAGGCGGGCTACTTGGCCTTTAGATGTAATCACTGCACCAGGTTGTATGTGGCTACAGAAAAGACCAAACAGCTATTTGGAGTGCGTGCTGTGGAGGATGCATGACCAGCTACTCAATCGCTGAGTACAAAAAAATGGTGAAAGCTATTAAATCGAAAGGGCGCTCCACACGCACCAAGGTCAAAGGCGAAAAAGTACCGAATGAGTTTGAAGCGAAGCTGGCCAGAGAATTAAAGACATTAAAAATTAAGTTTGAGCAGGAATTTTATTTTCATCCTGAACGTAAGTGGAGAGCAGATTTTCACTTAATTGATAAAAAAATTTTGGTTGAAGTCGAAGGCGGGATCTGGAGCGGAGGGAGGCACACAAGGGGTAAAGGTTACCTTGGGGACATGGAAAAATATAACGCCGCAACAATGATGGGTTTTCAAGTAATACGGTTTAGTACAGATCAAGTGAAGTCAGGTCACGCGATCCAGCAGATAGAGAAGATGGTAGGGGAAATACGATGAATGCAGCAATTAAAGCGGAAATAATGGATTGGGGTAAGTTCACTATTGAGGAATGGCTTAAACAATACGGCGCTTATGTACAGGTCAGCCGAATGAAGTCAGGTCATGAACCGGATGGATTGCATGTGAATCAGATCTACTGGTTAATCTGTGAAAATAACAAAGGGGTGCAGTCTCGTAAGGATCAGGTGATTTGCTATATTAGTGACTACGAGGCTGATCAGGTACGTAAACTGATCGTTGATTTCAATAAGACTTCGACTGTTTGTGAGTCTGGTAAGCGTGCGGTTAAATTATTTATTGAGCGCAATGTACGCGGTTTATCAGATCGTAAGATGGAAGAAGAATTCAAATTGGGTCGAAATGTTCTGCGAAATATGATCTATGCAGGTAAGTTTTATCTAGCTGGGCACGATAAACGATTGAGAATCGAATAGTATTTGACTGGCATGCCAAGATATGGCATATTTCTGTTATAGTGACCGAAGTGTACGTTGATGCACTAAGTTGATTTAAAAGCTCGCCAAATGGTGGGCTTTATTTATATGGGGTTCCGATGAATGAGTTAGTTTCGGCTGCAGCAACGATCCAAGGGGCGCAAATACAAGCAAATTATGCTTTGTGGGCTGCAGTTATTAGTGCATTTATTGGGGCGATAGGAATTGTATTTGCTGCTTGGTATGCCTGGCAGACTGGAATTAAATTAAATCAGCATAATAATATTCTTGAAGCTAAGCGCGAGGTTTATTTGGATGCAATTGCCAAGTACCAGCATTTAGTAAATGATCTTCAGCTTGTAAATATTGTGCCAGAACAATTTTTTGAAATTTTATTAAATAATAATAGAGATTTTTTTATTGCCATCAATAAAGTCAAATTAATTTGTGATCATATAAACAAAGGCATGGTAGAAGCATTTGCTCTGAAGGTCGGGAAGGGAATTCATTCTTTGATGCCTCTTATTAATGAATTTCTTGTTAAGAAAAATGAGCTAAACAATTTTATTAAAAGCAATTCAGAATTCGCTCAAAAAGTGATTGATTCTGATAATCTTGAAAGGGATGAGCTAGAGAAGTTTGATGCAAAATCCAGTGCTTACAGAGAGTTAAAAGCGGAGTTTTTGGTTAAAAAAGATAGCTTGGAACAAGCTGTTCTGGAATTAACAGTCAATCTTGGAGAGGAAAGTGAGAACTTTTCTGCCGCACTTAGGTGTGAATTAAAGATCTCTGATAATCCAGTTTAATAAAATACTGAAAATTCATAATAAAAAGTAAAACACCAAGGTATGACATTTAGATACTGCTCTTATTTAATCGTGAAGATACCGCCACCAAATGGCGGGCTCTTTTAATGCTTAGAATTTATTACCTGAAAAGAAAATTAACTTAAGTTAAACATTTGAAAACAGTTTCTTAATATTCTCTATACTTTCTGATCGAAGCCTTGGTGTTATATTTTCTTTGCGATAAGAAGAAGACGTAATACGAAGAAAGTGACTACAGCACTGGCCCACTTATTTTGACGAGTAAGTGGGCTTTTTATTGTCTGTAAAAAGGCGACCTAAGCCTACTGGAGTGCTGACCAGTGGAACATGCCATCGAGTAAACTTCCTTCGGGAATCTAGACTAGGGAGTAGCGCCCCGACCTAAAGAGGATTGAAAGCAAGTAAAGCAGACCGTGCATGTTAGGTGCGTGTGATTATGAGTAGCGGTAGATCAGTTGCCGAGCTGGTTAATATTGAAATCTAAGGCAGGGTGTGGCAAATCGCCACATCCTTTTAATGCCCTGAGAAATATTAGTGTAATCATACCAAATTAAAATGCTTGATTAACCAGGAAGGAATCTTGCTTAGTTCGACAAAGTTAATGACATTATTTCAGCAATGAATGTTATAAATTTATGTTTTATAAGTGAAAATAACTGACATTTCTTGCGACATGATTGCTTGATTGTCCAGGAGTAAAATTATGCTTAGATTACTGATGTGTTTATTCGGCTTCCACGGTGCGACTAAGATTGACTACACAATTGATGATGAAGAAATCAAGGTGTGTCGGAATTGTTTGAAAGAAGTTGAACAATAAAAACCCCATTAAGAAATGGGGTTTGGATAAGAATATATTGCCTATGTTTTATTAAAAATTAAAAGGATCATATTTAGTATCCTTGATTGCTAGGATCACTAAAACCGCTGACAAAGCTAGAAGCCCTAAAATTTCTAAAAAGAACATGTCATGTGAAGTTGTAGCCAACGCTAAACAAGCCAAAGACATACATATAAAAGCGCCTAGTACGGAATATAGAAAAGGGAGTTTCATGATTAGATATATATTCAAAAAATAAAGCGTGATCAAATTAACATAAAATTTAAGTTGTTATTAACGTAAATTATACACAAACAATACGCTTTAATCGAAACCTTAAATAGCCGAACGTATTACGGCAAACAAAGCCCCTCGCATTCTAGATGTTGAGGGGTTTTTCTTTTCTTATTGGTGGTACCTATGACAGACAAAGTACAAGCTAAACAAGACTTAGAATTTTGCAGTGCTGAGCTGTCTAAGTATCAGAACCTCAGTCGATCTGGTCTGACACGTAATGAGCTGCTGGTAATTGATGGCATCATGATTAAGCTGAAAGAACGGATTAAGAATTTACGTGTGACGCTATATGCATGATTGAGAAAAACTTATTAAACATAACTCTGGGGTTATTGTTTTAAATAAAACTCTAGGGTTATAATTGCTCCATAACGTTAATATGGGGGTTGAATGAAAAGTCTGGATTTAATCAAGATGATTGAAGCAGACGGTTGGTATCAAGTTAGATGTAAGGGTGATCATCATCATTTTAAACATCCTACTAAGAAGAGGTTGGTTACGATTCCTCATCCTAAAAAGGATTTACCACCTGGCACTGTGAATAGCATTCTGAAGCAAGCGGGTCTCAAGTGACCCGCAGCAATTCCAGATAAATTTAACCTTTTTTTGGGAGTGGGCAAATGTTATATCCAATCGCAGTAGAGAGAGGCTCGGATACAGAAGCCTTCGGTGTGATTGTCCCTGATATTCAAGGGTGTTTCTCTGCAGGAGATACTTTTGAAGAAGCACTTGAAAATGTTAAAGAGGCAATCGCTGAACATTTAGAGATTTTAGCTGAAGATGGTGATGATATTCCTTTAGCATCAGAAGCAGCTAAGTTCTTTGATAATGAAGAATATCAAGGTATGGTTTGGGCAGTCGTTGATATCGATGTAAGTCGTTATCTAGGTAAAGCTGAAAAAGTAAATGTCACTTTACCAAGTCGCTTGATTCATTTAATTGACGATCGCGTGAAGAAAGATGCACGTTTTAAATCACGCTCAGCATTTTTGGCTGCGAGTGCAGAAAGAATGCTTCATGCATAATCAAGTAACACATAAAAAACTCGCCAAATGGCGGGTTTTTTATTGCCTAGTGATTTTGATACACAAATAGATTTATCTCAAAATAACCCAAATCGGAGAATCAAAATGCCAGCTTTTGCCTAAAACAGCTTTTTAGCTACGCTTAGACCCCGCGAAAGAGGGTACAACCCATGCAGTTCATCGAGCATGAATAGGATATGCAGGAAAGTGACAATCAGATTTGGGCGTGATGCCCCACCGACAAGTGATGACGAAACCGAAAATTGATTAGTAGTGTGCCTATTCACTGGCAATCAAAGTAGGGAGTAGCTATGGACCACAGCATAGGATTTCTGTGGTGGTAACTAGATCATATAAATATTTCAATATTGTGAGTCCTGTTTAACAAGTAACCAATATCAACACAAAGCCAACCAATACACACCATTCAGCAATGCTTCTTATACTTTCGCCGCACCATAAAAGTGCTACTTTAAACGTTCTCCAGAAGTGTTAAAGAGCTAAATAAAACTATAGTGAAGTACGAGAGCTTACCCGCTTAACTACCCCAGGTTAAGCGGGATATTTTTTATTTAATATTTATTGTATTTTTATTAGACCCAATATATATTTAGCGCCTTAGAAATATGCATTTATCGCTGTAGGTTCTTAATTTCTGCCTCCTGTCCTAGGGAGGTATTTTTTTGTCTGGAGAAAAACATGCTCCGATTATTACTCTGCTTATTTGGTCTTCATGGTGCGACTGAAATTAACGATGGTAAGAAAGAATGCCAGGATTGTGAAAGAAGTTAAATAATTAGCCATGTTGGCGCTAAAGCTCTGCTACATACTAGATATTGGCGGGGTTTTTATTTTTCAAAAATATAAAAAATAGAATCCCGTATATCTTCCCCAAAAGACATACGGGATTGAAAAAAAACCTATGAAACCACCAAGTAGAGTCATAGGCTTGCTGTAAAATTTTTATCAAGAGTTTTTTGTTGTGAAACAATCATAACTGTTAATAAAAACTAGTCAAATAAGCTATTGTTTATTAAAAATAAATCATACCTTTTTAGTGCGAATTTAAGTTGCTAAAATGTAAAAGAATATTAAAAAATATATCAATTAAGCTTATTCATTAATTTGTCTAGTATTAGATAATCCCATAATAAAAGTAGGGAATTATGGAAATTAATACATATAAAGCTCTTGTCTGTAAAAAGCCGATTAAAACAAAACCTCGCAACAGACCATTACCTAAGCCTAGTGAGAAATACTTAGAAGCATTCGATCGACTGAAAGAGATTCTTGATCGGATGGAAATCAAATATGAAGAATATTTTCATTTTAAAACCACTAAACATTGGCGTTTCGATTTGCACCTGGTTGGTTATCTCACATTGATTGAAATAGCGGGTGGTCCGTGGTCTGGTGGCCGTAAGGGTAAGCTGGCTACTAAAGCATGGAGCATTGATCGTTATGACCATGCTGAAGAAATGGGGTATCGGTACATTCGCTTTAAAGTATCTGATATCTCATCATCCAATAGGGCTATACAGTGGCTTAGAAATTTAAAGGCATCTTATGGAACAGTTCAGACCATTCCCACCCACGGATCTGATTGACCAGGCTGAGGAAGAGGAAGCTATTCGCTTGGCACCTGCACCAGAGCTTAAAGAATGGGTTGTGAAGAATTGGCTTACTTTAGGTGGTGAATTGCACAACCCAGATCATGATCATATTGCTGAACTACTTCACGACAATGATGAGTTCCTTGCATTTGCCTGGGCTTCATCTGCCGCTCTAGCGAAAAAACGTATGGTATTAGGCCAGTGTGAAAAGGTCATGTTTAACGTGGGTGGCTGGAAGAAAGCGCGCCAGGAACAACAGATGCGGGACTGGTTTGGCTTCGTACCTCAATATCTGATTACCGTTGACGCTACTTATTGTGAACAAGCTACAGATCGAGACTTCTGCCGGTTGATTGAGCATGAGCTTTATCACATCGGTGTAGAGCGTGATGAAGATGGCGAAATCATTTATAGCGATGTAACTGGGCTGCCTAAGCACTACTTAGCTGGCCATGACGTGGAAGTGTTCTTTGGTGAGACTAAACGATGGGGAGCTGATGATTCAGTGAAACGTCTCGTTGAAATTGCCAAGAATGCGCCGTTTGTATCTGAAACAAGTATTGCTGCGTGTTGTGGGAACTGTGTCATCGGTTAATTTTTTTTGCCTACTTTGCATGACGTAGCATGACAAAAGGGGGATTTATGGCAGCACTTAAAGAGCCTGTAAAAATATTTATTGTTCAAGCTCTTGCATGCCGTGATACCCCTCAAGAAGTTGCGGAGTTGGTCAAGCAAGAGTTCAACATCGAAATCGATCGTCGTCAGTGTGAAAACTATGACCCGACTAAATATGCGGGTCGCAATCTCGGGAAAAAACTTGCAGATCTATTCAACCAGACTCGTAAGAAATTTGATGAAGGTTTGATAGATATTCCAATTGCTAGTAAGTATTACCGGCTTAAGCAATATCAGAAGCAACTTGAAAAAACCAAGAATGCAAAATTAGCACTTAAGATTCTTGAACAGGCTGCTAAGGATGTAGGTGGTCAATTCACTAACAGACAAGAAATTACGGGTAAGGACGGTGAAGCATTACAGACTACAGTTGTCCATGCTACTCAAGAACAGGTTGAAGCTGCAGTGAAGAAGGCCCAAGAGGAATATTAAATGGATCTGCAAACACAGGTTGAAAAAAAGCTGTGTGAAGATGAGCATTTATATTTCACCCGGCGATTCTTTAAGCCCCGTATGGGTTTTAAATTCACGGTGAATTGGCACCATGTTTATATCTCATGGATTATTGATCAGGTAATTGCGGGTGAGATAGCAAACGTCGTCATTAATGTTCCACCAGGTGCTGGTAAGACTGAATTGACAACCAATCTAATACCACGTGGACTGGCTTTAAATGCACGTTCTCGATTTCTGTATTTATCTTTTTCTCAATCACTGGTTGAGGGCGTATCAGATACGGCACGCGACATTGTGAAGTCGAAAGACTATCGACTGATGTGGGATTTAACGGTTTCCAATAGTACTGACTCCAAAAAGGAATGGAAGATTACAGTTGAGGACTACGATGTAGGTCATGTCTATGTGGCCTCTATGGGTGGACAGGTAACAGGTCGACGTGCAGGGACACTGGCTGATGATGGCTTTACAGGTTGTATCATCATTGATGACCCATTAAAGCCAGAAGATGCTTTCAGTAAGATCAAACGAGATGCCGCCAATCGCAAGTTACTTAATACGGTGAACTCACGTAAGGCCAAGTCTGATACACCCATCATCATGATCATGCAGCGCCTGCATACTGAGGATCCAACCAATTTCGTCATGACAGGCAATCTACCTGGTGAATGGACTCAAATATCTATTCCGGCATTAATTGATGATAAGTACATTGCAACCTTGCCAAAGCATATTCAAAAGCTGGTACCGCGAGATGCAGAGCGTGATGAGCAGGGTCGCCAAAGTTACTGGCCAAAGAAAGAATCGCTTCAATCCTTATTACAACTTGAAAAGGGTGGCAAGGATAAAGAAGGTGCCACGGTATCCCGTTATACATTCTCTAGTCAGTACATGCAGCAGCCTAAGAAACTTGGTGGTGACTTAATCAAGTCTGAATGGTTTGGATTCTATAAAGATATTCCAGAACTTCAGTGGCGTGCTGTCCTTGTCGATACTGCTCAAAAGACCAAAGAGCACAATGACTATTCCGTATTCCTGCTTGTAGGCATGGGCATAGATGGAAAGTTGTACTTGCTAGATCTCTTGCGCGGTAAATGGGAAGCACCAGAACTGAATCGTCAGGCTAAAGCCTTTCTGGATAAGCACAAGGAATACACCTGGCATACCAAACCTATCCGCTACATGAAAGTAGAAGATAAGGCATCTGGTACTCAGTTGATCCAAACACTCGGCACTTACTCCGGTGTCGCTGTGATTCCAGTCCAGCGTAATACAGACAAGCTATCCCGTTTCATGGATGTGCAGGTCCATCTCGAAGCAAACTATAAGGATAAACCGGAAGATCGTTTTGTGATGGTACCTAAAGATGCACATTGGGTCGGTGAATTCTTTGAAGAGTGTGAAGCATTCAATGCGGCATTTACCCATGATCATGATGACCAAGTAGATACGCTGATTGATGCGATTGAAGATGCAGTAATTGCGATTAATTACAGCCCTCCGGCTGCATAAGGTTGAGTTATGTCTAAGAAAAGGAAAAAACCTGAGAATGCAAAACCTGAAGCTGGTGCACTGTATTCTCATGAAGCTGAACAGGCTTTAATCAGTTATCTGACCAAAATGCCAGACGGCGATGAAGTGCTGCGAAAAGCTGGCGTCACCCGTCCACGTTTAAAAGTCATGATGTATGACGATGAGATTTATCAGGCCATTGAAAAACGCCAGGATAAACTTGAGAGCGCATCATGGCGTGTAGAGCCGATGGATCGACCAGAGTCAAAAATCATTATGGAGCATTTGCGGGAGTGGTGGTCTGAGATTCTACTGGGTGCACAGAATGCTCGTTGGTACGGATATTCTGTATTAGAGGCAATCTATACCAAGCCTGAGGAACCGAGCCTACATATTGATGGCAATACCATTACACCGTTTATTGGTTTTAAGTGGATTGGTGAAAAGCCAATGCAATGGTATGAGCCTAAGAATGATGGTCGTCTGATGCTGCTGGCCAACTACAACACGACTCGACAGGATCAGGAAGTAGACCAGCGCTTCAAACACTTTTTGACACGTTGTAAATCTACTTATGAGAATCCATTAGGTGAGGCTCTTTTAAGTCGACTGTACTGGGTCTGGTTCTTCAAAACGTCTGGCTTTAAGTTCTGGGCCAAGTTTGTTGAAAAGTTTGGCTTACCAATGCTGGTTGGTAAAACTGCCGGCAAGACGACAGATATGCGTGATGCACTACTTAGAGCGCATGCCAGTTCGGTGATTGCTTTAAGTGGTACAGATTCGGTAGAAATCCAAACAGCCAATACCAATGGCAACGCATCACAGACATTCGAAACTTTTGACAAGAACCTTGAGCGCCGTATTCAAAAGGTGATTCTGGGTCAGACTTTAACCAGTGGTACCGATGGCGCAGGTTCGCGAGCTTTAGGTGATGTGCATCTTGAAGTGCAAAACTCAAAGTATAAAGCCGATGTCCGGATGATCATGCCAACGATACAAGCCATTATTAACGCGCTATGTGATATCAATGGCTGGGAACGCCACCGGGTCATCATTGGTGAAGAGAAATCACTGGAAGAGCCTAAAGCGGATCGTGATGTGAAGTTAAAGAATGCCGGTGCAGTCTTAACGCCACAATACTTTAAGCGTGAGTACGGGCTTGAAGATGGTGATGTGATTGAACAGCCTCAAACTAGCTTCAATCAATTTACTGCATTGCCTAAGACGGCGTTTAACTTCAAGGCACAAGCAAACAAGTTATCACCAGAACAACAGGAAGTTGAAGAACTAACTGATGGCCAAGATGAATTGCAGCTATTAAAACCGGATCAGGTCAAGGAATTGATATTCAAGTCTGATAGTCCAGAAAGCTTGGCTTATAACTTGATGCAATTGATACCTGATGCAACTCAGACGCAGTTCACGGCCAATCTGGACCAAGCTTTGTATGCTGCGGATGTGTTGGGATATGTGGCTGCAAGTGAGGGCAAGTGATGGAAGATATTCAGGCGTTATATGATGAGTTTGAAGAGTTTTGCACCAAATATTGTGGACTCACTTTCGATGAATTCTCAATATATCAGCGTAAGAAATTAGGCCATTACTTTGATGTTCGTGATGAGTATTTCAAGCTTTGGCTGAATGCAAAGCGTGTTTACGGCAAGGATACCACCAATGCAACCAGTTACCTTCCTTGAGGCGCTTCGGTATGCTCACAGTAAAAAGATTGTGCTACCTGATGAGTTTTACTCAATGGATCTAAAGACCCGGCAGTTGGCAACCACGGTTAGCTTCCTATCAAGTCTTGAGCAGATTGAAACAGTCATTAAGGCGGTGAATAAATCGATTGCCGACGGCGGTACTTTTAAAGATTTTCAGAAGCTCATTGAAGAATCTGAAATCATTCTGCCAAAGCATTACCTGGACAATGTATTCCGTACCAATATCCAGAGCGCTTATGGTCATGGCCGGTGGCAACAACAGCAACGGAATAAGGCTAAACAACCATATCTAATGTACTCAGCGATCAATGATAGCCGGGTGCGTCCGAGTCATTTGGCTTTGAACCGGATTGTTCGTCCGATTGATGATCCGTTCTGGCTGACGCATTATCCACCATTGGGATTTCGTTGCCGGTGCACCGTGATTGCCTTAACCGAGAAGCAGGCACTGAAATACGGCATTACACCTGATGATCAGTTGCCTGAAATTGCCGAGGCTTTGGACTGGAGTTCTCACCCATTGCAGTTTGGTGAGCTTGAGTCGCTGGTAGATAAAAAGATCAGCACTTCAAGTCTGGATAAAGAATATCTCCTCGAGCAGAAAGAGGTCATTAAGGCTGAATGGACGGCGAGTAAAAAGCTCACCAGCCTATTTACTCCGATGGATGATAAGACTCGGGACTTATTCGATACTGTGGCCAATACAGTAATACCACTTGATCCAAGCATTCGACCAAGTGCGATTCGCACCTTCTTGGACTATGTGCAGGGAAATGATGCCGCACTGACTGGCTATTTAAACTCTGCTACAGGCTCACTAGCTGATGATGTACTTAAGCGCTGGCTGAGTACTGATCTGGCAGCTATTCAAGCTGTGGCGAGCAATGCGGCTTCAACCGTGGTGGGTGCTGCGACACTTAATCAAGTAGCGGCTTATCAGGTTGGGCAGACAGCTCAGCTTAATGCGCCGTTGCTGATGGCTGATACAGCTTCAGATATCGTGATTAAGATTGAGAATGCTAAAGGCTTGGGTGTTGATCTGGATATGTTGAATGCTGGTAACGGCGTTTTAATACCGATGGGATTGTCATTTGAGGTTGTTTCGATTGAAGCGGTTGAAGGGCAGATGGTTTATACGATCAGACCACTAGTTAATTAATCTTTTAATTAACTAATCTGCTATAGGACAATGTTTAAGCTACATTTTTTATACAACGAATGGAATATTTAAATATTGGATTAGGGGCAAAGTAGACTTATAAAATCTGTACAGCTTAGTCACTTGGTTGGGATATGGTTTGTTTTGCAATTGAGATCGAAATACCTGCAGATAAGTGCCCTAAAATAAGAGGCCGAAAGCGTTTAATAAGAGAAGGAAAGGCAAGGGTTCTTTTGTCAAATAATACTTCTACAAGGAGAGCGCTTACGGGATTTACAAGGTATGGGGTATCTAGCGGAAGGAATGCAATAGTCTTAACTCCATATGAGTTCAAAGATCGTGAGAACCAGATAACAAACTTTCTAAATAAGAGGTTTGATAGTGAATGGAAACTTAAGCTGATACCTATAAAGAATACTTGAACTATTTACCCACCTCGGTGGGTTTATTTGTAGCTATTTTACGCCGTCCGAAAGGGCGGTTTTTTTATGGAGCATGAAAAATGCCAAAAGAAGAGGAACATAAGCCGAATCAGTATTGCTTCCAGGTCGGTAACTTAAATGTCGATCAAGCTGAAGAAGGCAAGAAGAAGCGTACTTTCTCCGGTGTTGCATACAGTGGTGAAGTTATTACCGACCATTGGTATTGGGATCGAATCATCTTTGATCTGGATTCTATGCAAATTAAAGGTCGAATTCCTGCGTTACTGGATCACTCAACTCGGCAACGTGCTGGAGCCATTAATAGCCATAGCATTGATCACCAGAACGGTCTAACAGTTTCAGGTGACCTAATGAGTAATGAGTTCGGTACTCAGGTTGCCCAGGACTCTGACGATGGCTTTCCATGGCAGATGTCAGTGCGCATTGAACCCTCTGCAGTCGAAGAAATCCAAGCAGGTGCATCAGTCACTGTAAATGGAAAAGTGCATCAAGGGCCTATCACGGTTTTCCGTGGTGGTCGTATTCGTGAAGTGTCTTTCTGTGCTTTGGGTGCGGATGACAACACAAACGCCGTGGCAGCGAGTCACTCTCCAAAACAATTTAATCAACCAGAGGACACAGACGTGACCGAATTAGAAAAAGCACAACAGGCCAAAGAGCAGGCAGAGCGTGAGCGTGATGAAGCACTGGCTGAACTTAAGCAATTCAAAGCGCAAAAACGTGCTGATGAAATTGCAGCTTTAGAAACTGAGCTGAAAACACAGTTCAGTGCTGAAGATAAAACAGCTTATACCAATATGGATGATTCAGTTTTTGCCTTTACTGCCAAACAGCTTCGCCAATTTTCTGCAGGTAGCCAACAGCCGCCAGCTACACCACAGACCCAACAAACACCAAGTGTAAATCCGGCATTTGCTCACCTGTTCACTCATCAAGCCAATCCGGGGCAGGGTAACCAGTCTACTAACACTGACACTCACAAATTCACTTCTGGTGCACAAGCATTCGCAGAACAAAACAAGGGGAAATAATTCATGAGCCAGGTTATTCCAAAAATTACGGTTCAGTCTAAAAAGCTGGTCCTAGACAATGAAAAGTTACGACGTGCCAATGCCAAAGTAACTACCGCTACAGCCTATAAAAAAGGCGACTTACTTACACTTTCAGATGCGAATGTACTCACACACGCTACTGATGAAAAAACATGGGATGTGATTTGTGGCCAAGACGTTACGGCTGCAGAAGCCACAATCAAGGCCGCTGATGGAATCGAAATTCCGGTCTACTACGGCGGGGTTTTCAGTATTGAAGCTGTATCGCTTAATGGGACTTTGCTTGCTGCTGAAGAATATGATGCAGCGCGTGCACAGGCAACTAAAAACAAAATCGAACTTTCTAAGGTGTAAACAACATGCCACAGTCTTTTAATATTGAAGGTGCTCCACTTGAACTTCTTGATGTGGGTGAGCTGGCACTGATCCACTCGAATTACCGTCCAATGGACACATGGCTTTTAGATAAGCTTTTCCCTAATCGCCCGTTATTCACGCGTGATGATGTGCCACTGGCTGAATTATCAGCTGAACATGATCTGGCACCACTGGTATCACCGCAACAGCCTGGTAAGCCATTTGATACTACTCAATCTGGTGAAGTACGCCACGTTAAACCGGCTTACTACAAGCCAAAGAATCAGGTCACTCCGGCAGAAACTTTTGAAATTGCCTTGCTTGAGCGTTTACGTACTGCAGGTATCATCTCAACTGGTAACCAGCGACTATCTGAGCAAGAGCAAATGATCATTGCTCAAATCTCAGTGATGAAGCGCAACCATGATGCGATTGATAACTCAGTCATGATGATGGCTATCGATTTACTGAAAAATGGTAAATACACGCTTCACTCAGATGATTATGAGCTCAACCTGGTGGATTACCGTCGTGATGCGTCTTTGACATATACGCCGTTGGTCAAATGGAATGAAGCGGGTGCCAAGCCAGTAACGGATATTCGCACCATGCTTGAACGTCAATTGGCTGCTGATGGTGGTGAAGCTAAGCTGTCTGTTATGTCTGGCTTGGTTTGGGCGGCTCTCTGGAACAATGAAGAATTCAAAAAAGAATTCATCACGCCATATGCGGGTATTTCTGTTCCAGTGAATCCAAGCTTTGGTGTAAAAGAATCAGCAACCTTCAAAGGAACCTTTGATGGAATCGAATTCTGGGTATATGACGCAACTTACCGTAACAAAGGTCAAGTGAAGCGCTTTATTCCTAAAGATTACTTCTCACTAATCTCTGATACCAATGGTTCGGTAGCTCACTGTAAGATCAAGAACATGCTGGCCAACGGCGTTGCTCAGCAGTACTTTGACCGTCAATGGTACTGTGAAGATCCAAGCGGCATCATGCTGATGACCGAATCTGCTCCACTGGTTGTGCCGTCTAATAAGAACGGTGTCGTTGGTGGTACTGGCTTTATCACTCTATAAGGAGCAAGACATGCCGAAGTACACAGCAAAACAATCCATCGGGCATTTTATGCCAGGTGATGAAATCAAAGGGCTTGAAGCTAAACAACTTCAGGCCCTTTTAGCATCTGGGGCTATTGAAGAATATCAAGAGCCGGAAGAGCCAGAAGCAGACAATACCGCTGCTCGTCTGGCTGAACTGGAAAAGGCCAATGCTGAGCTAACAGCAGCCAATGAAGCCTTAACCAAAGCCAATCAGACGGCAACTGCCGACAAGACTAAAGCCGAGCAAGAAATTGCTGAGCTTAAAGCCAAGGTGGCTGAACTTGAAAAGGCGAAGCCTGCTGCAAAACCTAAAGCAGACTCAAAACCTGCTGACGAAACCAAGTAGGTGATCTATGTATGCGACTGAAGCAGATTTGGTCGCACGATTTGGTGATGAGATTGAAAATCTGAAAGCGATGCTTCCTTCTCAGTCTTCAATAACTGATGCAATTCAGGATGCAACAGAGGAGATTAACGGTCATATCGGTGGTCGTTATCCTTTGCCACTTCCCAATGTGCCTAGTAACTTAAAGCGTATGGCGTGTGACATCGCACGCTATCGTCTTTACTTCCAGCAACCCATCGAAGAGGCCCGGAAGCGTTATGAGGATGCAATTGCATTCTTAAAACGTGTGGCTGATAACAAAGCACATTTGCAGATTCAGTTACCAGAAACAAACCAGATCGTGGATGACCAACCTAAAGGACGACCTTCAACAGCACCAGTCGGTACTTCATATACCGGTGGTGTATTTGGAGATTCTATCCTGGACCAGATGCCCAGTATGAAGTGAGGTGTTTATGGCTTTTGCAATAACCATTCAGGCAGATAGTTCACCGATTGAAGCAATACTTAATCAATTAGGTAACTTTGAATCATTAAAGAACCAGCTGTTTGATGAGATTGGTGCTGGACTTGTGGATAGTGTGCAGCATCGATTCTTAACGGGTACTGATGTTGATGGTAATCCATGGAAGATTTCATGGCGTGCCAGCATGCAAGGCAGGGATGGTGTCGGGGTCGGTGAAACGCTTCGAAACACTGGCCGCCTGATGAATTCCTACACACACAATGTTCTTTCAAATGGTGTTGAGGTGGGTACAGATGTTGCCTATGCCCCTCATCTGCATTACGGCGCAACAATCCTACCTAAGAATGGCCAATACATTACTTTTGCAGTGGGTGGTCAATATCGGAAAGTTAAGCAATCCATTATTCCACCTCGGACTCAGCTTGGTATTGATGCTGAAGATGAAGTCATGGTTTTAGACATTGTCGGGAGTTTTATCGATGAGCACCTTCTTCGCGGTACGTGATGAGATCGCAAACAAGCTGAAGGAAATTCCAGAACTTCTAAAGATCTATACGCCGTTGAATTCAGTTATGGTCACCGAGATGTCACAAGTCACGCCATCTGCGCATGTCAATTTTGTCCGTATTGACAAGAAAGCCAGCGCAGGTCGTGGAAGTATCAATCAGATCGGTCAGCAATGGGCGGTTACGGTTGCATGTCGTAATGCTCAATCTCAAATGACTGATGGCCGAGTGGTGAGTGATGAAGCTGGGTTGTTAACCGAGAAGGTCATTCAATTACTTTCCGGCTGGCAGCCTCAGGCATCACGAACGGCACTAGAAATGATTTCGGTTCGGGATGGGTATAGTCCAGGCTTTGCATACATCACGATTATTTTTGAATCACAAAAATTCATTTAGGAGCCAGTCATGGCAAAACAATACAAAGCATTGCAGCCTGTAGGTCGCTTTCAAAAGGGTGATGTGGTCGGTGGGCTGAGTGATGCACAAATCAAAAAATTACTAGCAGATGGTGCAATTCAGGAACTACCTGAACCTAAAGCTGCTCCAGCCAAGAAAACTACAGGGGATGAAAAGTAATGGCTAAAGAATATATTTCGCTGCAAGGTAAGTTTTACCTGTCAGAACTTGTGAATGGTGTTGCTAGTGCAATGCGCCATTTGGGCAACGTGCCAGACTTTGAGTTAGAAATTGGTGCTGATGTTGTTGAGCATAAAGAATCAACATCTGGTCAGCGTACTACTGACTTCACCATGATCAACGCAACATCAGTGAATTTTACGGGAACGCTGGAAGAAACTGATCCAGAAAACCTTCAATACATCCTGTCTGGTATGAATCACGCCGTAGCGACCACTACAGCGACAGATGTATCACTGGGTACTGTGGTGGCTGGTAAAGAAATCAAACTGGATGGTTATAACCTGAAAACGGTTTCATTCAAGGATTCAACCACTGGCACAGCTAAGACTGTTGATCCAGAGAATTACACACTGGATGCTGTATTTGGTACTGTGGTTTTCCATGATGTATCAGATCTGACTATGCCGATCTTAGCCACTTACACCACTGGAGCAGTGACTAACACCACTCTGGCATCCGACTTTGAAAAAGAGTATGAGCTTTTCTTCAAGGGCATCAATACAGCGAATGGTAAACATATGGCTGTACGTTTATGGCGTACCAAGAAGTCACCAGAAACCACTTTCCCACTGATTCATGAAGAACTTGGTCAGTATGAAATCTCTGGTCAGGCTTTATCTGATGTAACGAAGCAAGCAGATCCAGCATTAGGCTTATATGGCCATATCGTAACGATTCCGGCAGCGACAACACCGTAACCTCATGCAGGCACAAAGAACTCCACGGCGTATTAGCGTCTTTTTTGTGCCTGTTTAACTTTAAATGAAAATATCGTCTCATAAGATTTTTAAGGTCATATTGCTTATCTTTAGACGACGCAAGAAACAATAAAACGATAAAAAATGATTATCGACGATGACAAATCATGATTGACGATGATGTCATTATTATATTATAGTTTAGTCATACCCCTTGGTTGTACGCAGTCTGCCATTTAGACCCCGCTGAACCCGAGGGGTTTTGTGTATCTAGGGGATAAGAATGTCAACGACTGCAATTTTAGTAGATGGGGCTTTTTTTCTAAAGCGCTATAAAAGTATTTATACCAAACCAGAAGACCAAACGCCTGAGGCAGCCGCAAGAAATTTATACACTATGTGTCTTTCTCATCTTACTGAAGGCAGAAGAGATGCAAGAAAATCTGGTCGAGATGGTGAGCAAAAGGGTTTCACTAGAGAGCATCAGCTTTATAGAATTTTTTATTATGATTGTGAACCTTTAACCAAAAAACATCATTATCCAATATCTAAGAAGCCAGTCGATTTTGCAAAGTCTGAAACAGCTACCTTTAGATATGCATTTTTTGAGTGCTTAAAAGAACAAAGAAAGGTAGCACTACGCATGGGACATCTGTCTGACATTAGTGGATGGATTATTAAACCTAGAGTCATGAAAGAACTTTTAGCCGGAAGAAAGGAATACGCTAGCCTAATAGATGAAGACTTTATGCTTGAGGTTACTCAGAAAACTGTAGATATGAAAATAGGTCTCGATGTAGCAAGCTTAACCTATAAAAAATTTGTAGATCAGATTATTTTAGTGTCTGGGGATTCAGATTTTTTGCCAGCTGCTAAGCTGGCTAGAAGAGAGGGAGTGGATTTTATTCTAGATCCAATGCATAAACCAATCCCTCCGGATCTTTCAGAGCATATTGATGGCAAACGATCAACCTGTCCTAGGCCTAAACACCCTAACAGACAACCTAAATTAGCTATTGCTGAATGATCAGAACCGCTCTCCAGAGTGGTTTTTTTAATGCTTCATCGTTTTGTAATATTTTGTTAGTTTAATTAGCGCTCAATAGGGCTATAAAAGATATTCAGTTCACGTTGAGAATAAAACTGCTATGACTAAAATAGAAATATTTGTCTCCATCCTAGCCGTAATAATTATTTCTACTTTTATTTATCTTGTATGTCAGTAAGTTAGTAAGCTAAGAACCGCCTTTAGGGCGGTTTTTTGATAAGTGGAAGTTCCACTTGGCTATATAGGGTCAATTTTAAAAAGACTTAAAATAGTAAAACATAACTTTACAAATCCACTCTCCCTAGGCTTTAGATAAGATTGAAAATTAATGTAAAGTGCTGCCCTTAATACATGGGGATATTATGAAAAATTTAAGCTTATTCTTTTTTATTGTGATTTTAGTTGGGTGTGGACACAAGGAATCTAACGGTCAGCATCTTGATTTAGAAACAAGCAAAAAGGAACAGCTTGAATTTGCAAAAGAAGCTACAAAAAAATTCATTCCCAACCCTGATTCGGCAAAGTTCCGCAATCAAATAGGAGAGTGTGGAGAGGTAAGCTATAAAGAAGCAGATAGTGATTATGTTCCCTTCCAGCGTTTTATTGTGCTTTCAAAGGATATAGTACTTGTAGAAAATCAGACGGATCAAAAGCAATTTGAGTTGTCATGGAAGAATGGTTGTACGCCAAGCTGGAAGTAATTAAAAAGCCCTTTAATTAAGGGCTTTCTTTTATTCACCAGATGATTCAGATTTTTGATCTTTTTCATTTCCATACTCTAAAGCAACCTGTTGTGCTTCAGCTGCGGCAGTGGCTTCTATTGGAATCGAGTCAGCTGCGATAGCCACGGTACCAGTAAATCCCATTAAAGCTAAGATTAGAATTTTCGAATACTTTTTCAATTGAATTTCCTCTACGTTTCTAAGACTTAATTTCAGTGTAGAGAATGATTTAAATCACGGATGTATCAGCTATGTCGGGATATGTAAGATATTCAGGTCTAAAGTTATAGGTTTCTAGGTTTGCGTAAGAATGCTTTTCGGTTGAAACTTTTTGTTGAGTTGCTTAACGAAATGTTTGAATGCTTCAGTAGGTAGCTACACTCTAAAGAAACTTCCCTAACTTCTAAATCTTTGTAACATCCAATAATTTTTTTGTAATCTTTATGTTATTAATTGTATGCTTTGCTTATCATATGAATGATGAAAAGTGGAGCTCCGAAAATGCTGACCAAAGCCGAAATCGTTGTTGTCGTTCTAATGATAGTAGCCTTAATTCTCATCGTTTATGAGATGGGGCAAGGTCGTAATTGGGCTTTATAGAATTCAGCCTTTATTAAAGTTAAAAGAAAAGCACCTCCGGGTGCTTTTTTAATGCCTAAAATTATCTCGAGACCCCATCATGAATGATTTTTTCTTAGCAACAAATCGCAGCATCCGGATTAATGATATCGAAGTCCGCCAGATCCAGATAAAAGACTTTGACACCTGGGCAATGCATGCTGAAGTATTGAAGAATTTCATCAAAGACCAAAATCATTCAGATGAAACTTTGACGGCGCTATTTAAAGCTCACGGTGTGCAAGTCGTTGCAACCATGGCATGCGTCACCGATCTGGACAATGAATCACTGGTAGAACTGGCTGCTGATGAGAAGAGTTTTAAGGAGTTGCTAAAAGCGGTACTTCTGATCAACCAGGCTTACTTCAAATATGAAAGACCTAAACGCGGCATCAAAAAGAAAGATGACTCTACCTGGTTTGATTCATTCCAGTTTCTGGTATCAATGGGCCATCAGCATAGTGAAATCATGGAAATGACCTACGGTGCATTCCAGGGCTATGTTAAGGCAGCAAACAAGATGTACAAACAGGGAATCTTTAACTCTGCTATTGCTGCACGTGTAGCCCAATCTGACAAAAAAGGCTTTGAATCATTCAAGAAAGAAATGGTTTCTGATTGATCATGTATCACCCTAAAGTTATGATGTGGAAATAATAATTTAGGGGGTGAAATGTGAAATATTTATTATTAGCTTTGTGTTTAGTGTCGGGGTTTACTTTTGCTGAAAAGACAACTACCAGTATTCGTACTCCATCTGGTGATCTGGTAAAAATTGGTGATAGTCATCAATCTCTAAAAGACAAATTAGAAGTCAGAGGTCCAAGACACTATGTGCTTGATGATGGCAAACTATATTGTGCAGCTACTGAGTATGTAAAAGAAGTGGATTTGCAGGAATACACCATCATTTTATGTCGAGATAGAATTGTGAAAATTCTTTGGCGTAATCTATGATAATTAGTGAAAATATTAAAATAAGAAGCATGGTGGGAGTATGAAGTATTTAATATGTGTTCTTCTGTTTTCTTTAACTCAAGGACTATTAGCCGGTGAAATCTACACTTGCACAGTAAATGGAAAAACAGTTTATCAAGGAAAGCCGTGTACTGGTAAAGATATAGATAATAAGGTTAAACAATCTCAGAACAAGATCAAAGCAAGACAAGAGGCTAATGCTAAAGATAAAGCTGAGCAAGCCGCTAAAAAAGAGCCGCGTGTAGGGATGACTAAAGCTGAAGCTGAGAAGTCCACATGGGGTTATCCAGATAAAATTAATACAACCACCACTGCAAATAATGTATTTGAGCAGTGGGTGTATAGAACACCATATTCGGGTTCTAAGTATCTGCATTTTACAAACGGAAGAATATCTTCAATTTCTAACTAAACCACCTTCGGGTGGTTTTTTAATATCTAAATTTTCCCGCTGATGCGGGTTTTTTATTGCCTGAAATTCAGAGGTCGACATGTCTGGTAAGAATTTAACTTTCAAATTGGTAATGGATGCCGACACCAAGGGATTTGTAAGCAATGTAAAGCTTTCTGAAGACACGGCAAAATCTGTTTTTAATGCGATCAAACAAGAGTCAGAGAAGTTAAAACAAGCGACAAATGATGCTTCCAAGGAAATGGGAAATATCATCCCAAAAGGAACGAGTGAGTTAGCAGATAAGCTATCACAGTCTTTAAATGCTGCCACAGGCATGATCAAGGATGCTGGAGACAATGCAAAATCTACAGCAGGTAATTTTACTGATTTTGGTAATAAAGCAGAGAAAGCATTAAGTCAACTTAAGAGCGATCTAACTCAGGCTAAGCAGAACCTTGAGGCATTTTCAAAAACTAGTGCTTCACCAGCTGAAATTGAGAAAGCCCAAGCAGAAGTTGATCAGCTAGAAAAAGAAGTTCTACAGGCAGATCAGGCTTTTAATGGCTTTCAGGCAGAAGTAAATAAAGCTAACTCAAGCTTAAAGGATACAGATAGTGCAGCCCAAACAGCACAGAAAGGTATCGATGGCGCAAAGTTTGCTGTAAATACACTTGCTGGAGCTATGGCTGCACTCGGTATTGGTTTAGGTATTCGTGAATTGGCCGAGGCTGCTGACTCCTATACCAACCTATCAGTACGAATTCAGATTGCTACCAGAGAAGGTGGTAACTTCCAACAAGCAATGGCTGGCGTTCACCAGGTAGCACTTGCCACAAACTCCAGCTTACAAGCTACAGGGGATTTATTTACCCGACTGAACGCAGTCGGCAAAGAAATGGGAATGACCCAGCAACAAGCGTTGGATCTGACCAAAACTGTAACTCAAGCCATTCAGATCGGTGGAGGTAGTGCACAAGCAAGTGAAGCCGCTGTTACTCAGTTTATCCAGGCGATGCAGGGGGGTGTTCTTCGAGGTGAAGAATTCAACTCTATCATGGAGAACGGTTATGGCTTGGCTGAAGCTTTAGCTAAGGGTTTAGGTGTCACTACTGGTGAACTCCGCAAAATGGCTGAGAATGGTGAACTCTCAGCAGAGCGTGTAGTTAAAGCCATTGGTAGCCAAGCCAAATCAGTTCAAGAAACTTATGATCAGTTTCCGCTCACCATTGGGAATGCGCTACAGAGAATTTCAACATCTTGGGAAATATTAATTGGCAAGATGGACCAGTCCAATGGTGCATCTGCAACTGTAGCAGACTGGCTGGTAACGATTGCTGATAATCTAAATATTATTGAGGTCTTACTCAATGATATGGGTGATGGTGTCGTATGGGTGGGCGATCAACTCAATAGAATCGATCCACAAACAATTGAGGCGCTTAAACAAGCATTATTGTCTGCCTACGAATCACTTAAAGAATTAGGCTCCACTGTTGGTGATGCCTTTGAAATCACTCTTGATGTACTTAATGGCACACTTGATGCAATTTTTAGATTCAATAACGGTGTAAGTGAAACAGAAAGCAAAACCAATGGACTAACTAAAGCGCTACAGGGAGTAAATGTTGCCATTGGTTTTATAGGCGATGGTTTTAATGCTATTGGTATTGTAGCTAACCTTCTAACAGGTGTTTTCTTTGATGTTTCAGCAGCCTTCTATAACCTGAAAGCTGCATTTACATGGGGCGATGCTAAGACTAAAGCTATTGCCGATATGGAGGCCATGGCGGCTAAAGCACAGGAGTATTACAACAAGGCTTCAGATGGTGCTATAGAGTTTAAATCCCGCGGCGTTGAGGCGATCCAAGCGATTAGACAAACCCAAGAAGAAAAGAATACACAATCTCTGGCAGATGCAAAGGCCACAATGGATCAACTGCTGGCAGAGCAGCAGCGTGAAGTTGAGGGAAAAAAGGCAACAGAAGAAGAGAAGCTGAAAGCGGTTCGGACCTATGCGGAAGCTGCTGTTGCTGCCAATAAAGGCGTAATAGATGGCACGATGCAAGCCGATCTAATGGCAAAAGGATATATCGTCACTGTAGATCAGGCTGGCAAAATATCAGTTGAGGCATGGAGTAAGGCCAAAGAAGGTGCAGAGGGTGCAGCAAATGCATCTGATAAAGCTCGAAAGGCTGCAACAGCCTTAGGCATGGATCTGGATGTTTCCTTAAATCGTGTCTCTGAAAAGTTCGCCGAAAATGGCAAAAATGTTACTACCTTTGCAGCCGGTCTTGAGGAACTTGGGGTTAAGGGCAAGCAAGCTGGTAATGTTACCTATGAAGCTTGGTTGACGTGGCTGCAAACGGCCAAAAGCCAGGCTGAGATTGATTATGCAAAAGCGAAACTTGAGGAGTTTGGGGGTCAAGGACAGATTTCAACATCTCAGGTAGAGCAAGGCTTAATTGCTATCAAAATTCAGGCGCAAGGATTACCTGATGATATCGACCCTGTAACCGAAGCTTTCAAACGTCTTGGGATTGAGACAAAGGAAAATTTAAAGCTGGCCGCCCAGCAAGCCTTGATGGACTACATCACAATTCGGGATAGTGGACAAGCAACTGCAGAAGGTGTTCAAAAGGCTTATCAAAAAGCAGCTCAGGCTGCAGCTGCATCTGGTGATGCTGGTGTTATTGCCGCTGCAAATGCAATGAATGCTGGCCGTAATCTGGAAATTCAAATTGATGACACCGGCATAGCTGCTGTCAAATCAATGGATGACTGGGAAAAAGGCAATCACCGTGTCAGAGACTCTGCTTATGGAATCGGTGATGGGTTCCGTCATGCAGGTCAGGTGGCACGTGAAGAAGCCAAATCTTCTACTGAAGCCTGGGCTGATGCGGTTTCTAAAGCTAAGAGTGATTTCAATAAGGAAATGAAGCGTCAGGGCGAGGCATTGAGTAAAGGGATCTACGACTATGACTCTTACACCAAGTCTGATGTGATCTCTCAGCTGAAAAGCAAAGGTTATGACGATAAAGAGGCTGAAAAATTGGCTTCTACCATCTGGTCCAAGGCTATGGCGGCTGATCGTGATGCTAAAGCTGAAGGTCTTGGAAAAGAAAGCAGCGTGGCAATGAAAGCATTAATTAATGCTGAATTTGATCGAGCTGCAGCCAATGGAATAACCACTCAGCATGGTACCAATAAGATTAATGAATTGCTCCGCAGTATCAATGTCGCTTCAACTGGTTCCAGTAGTTTGAGTGACTATGCGCCGTCAATTCCTTCTGTGTCATCAAATGCTGCTACACAAAGCATTAAGGAAAGTGTGAATTATAACATTCAATTCGGAGGTCAAACCCTATCCCTTACAGGTGATGCAAGCCAAAAGGATGTAATGACCAATCTGGTAAATCAATTAAAAGGTATAGCGAAATCAACATGAAACTTATTCGCTTAGCAACATCAGAAACCGTCCCATTAGAGGACGGTTTTTTATGGTCTGATGAATTCTCATGGAAGGCCATTGAGCAGAATCAAGCCTATACGATGGATGGCTCTCTGATCATTCAGGAAGGCAAAAAGAAGTCTGGTCGACCAATCACTTTACAGCCGGCGGATCCGCAAATGGGATGGATCAAGCTACGTGAACTGCGGACTGTTTTGGAATGGTCCAAGCTGCAAGGTGAAAATTTTAAACTGCAGTTTGAACAGCCACATGATAGCCGGCAATTCACCGTCAAATTTAACCACCAGGATGGGGCTTTAGAGGCTGCACCGGTAAAAGGGATTCCAGCGGTATCACTGGATGATTATTACAACGTGACCTTACGCTTTACGGAGTTAGACGATGGCGATTGAAACTAAGGATTTAGTAATTTACAAGTCTGAACGCTTGACTGATAACTCGGATGGCGGTGGTAAATACTCTGGCGTAGTAGTTCAGGATGGTATCAGCAATAACCTGTTCAATGACGTATCGGAAATGGATCGAACCATGGGTGATGTGTCCATGCGCAAGGTTTTTCCAGCAGTTACGACTGAAGACACTGATTTACTCATGGGTGCAACGGTATTTGTATCTGAGCTACCAGAAGATCCGAACGTATCCGCATTGCTGTTCAGCACCAAGAACTGGACGGATGAACGTCAGTCGGCTCAGAACCGGGTAGAAAACTATTTAGCCAAAGGCGGGCAGATTGCCGGCACACCACTCGATATCCATTGGAAAGGTATGTCATCACTGCAGGTGGCTATGTTTCCTCAGGAAGTGGAATCTTCAGTAGGTGACACCATTGTTCTGATCAGTGATGAAGGTAAAGCTTTAGAGCGTGAGCAGTATGTACGCATTACCAAAGTTGAAACACGAACTGCTGTAATGGTGGTAGATAATAAGAGTGTCGAGTACAAAGTTGCTACTTACTCGCTAAATGATGCACTTGAAGTTGATTTTGTTGGCCTTTCAGCACGCCAGTGGTACAACGGTGAGAAATCCAAGACCATCATCCGCGATACCATTGTTGCTGATACCGGTCTGTATTACTCATCTACAGCACTGGCTTCTGATGCCAATGTTGGTGAATTTACAGTCAATGCCAAAAGTATCTTTGCCCAGCTGATTCCCTCCGCTCAGACAGAAACTCCAATTATTGATGTCAACGCTGCAGGTGAGAGTGTAGTGCTGGTTGCAGGTAATGAAGGCACCATTACAGCCAGTTATCCAAACATGGTAATTGGTGTCAGTCAGAACCTATATATCGGCTCAGCTGTGATTCCTTCCAGTATTTCTTTCACGATGCAAGGTCAGCAGATTACCGATCAGGGTGGGTTGCTTAAGAATACGCAAGGCACACAAGTTGGCACGATTGATTATCAACGTGGATTAATTCAGTGGACTGCGGCAGCACCGGCTGGAACTGCAAGTCTGAATATTACATTTAAACCAGCAGCTGCACCGAATCAGTATTACCAAAGCCATGCCATTCCGGTAACTCAAAATAATCAAAGTACTAACTGGACTGGAGTGTTAATTCCTATTCCGGCACCTGGTGCACTGTCCATTTCCTACATGTCGCAAGGCAAGTTCTATGAACTTAAAGATGATGGCTCGGGGCAATTAAAAGCTGCCAGTCCGTCTTTTGGTTCGGGCATGATCAATTATGAGACCGGTTCGTGGTTATTGACCACTGGCGCACTGCCGGATGTAGATACGCCGATCCTGCTGAACTGGGGTACACCGATTGTCACCTTCGTAAGATCAAATTTAACCGTGGAAAAAGCTGCATTTGATTTTGATTTAGGTCGACCAGGTGTTTTGCCGGGTATCACGATTAACTGGATGCTTGAAGGTAAAGAGAAAACAGCAACCTCCAATGCCCAGGGCAAATTTACTGGTGATGCCACGGGTGAAATTAACTATGCCACGGGTACAGGCAAGATCATTCCGAATAAGTTGCCACAGAAAGGTACAGTCTTTTCAGTGATCTATAACTACGGCACTTCACTTGAGCAGACCAAGATGGATGTTACTCCTATAAATCAAAAGCTGACCTTTACCATTGGTACGGGATCAGCAATTCAGCCAAATAGTGTGGAATTAAGAATTCCGGTTAAAAGTAGTGATGGTATGGTAGCTGGCTTTGTGACGCTGATTGACACACCTGTAAATGCAACGATTGGCAATCTTGTTAATGAGCGTGGTCAAGTACAAGGTTCAATTACATACGCTACCGGTGCGGTTGAAGTTACACCTCAGGGCGTGGGTCATCGTTTCAAATCCACGTTTACACCTATGGCCACTTATGCCGCAGCATAGAGAGGAAATATGTCTTTTTATTCTCCACAAACATCCAGTATTTCTGGTGAACAGGTTGAACTGAAAGCTTTTGGTGCTGTAGATGTTCAGATTAAATATCGTGATACATCAGGATCGAACTCGGCAACCCATATGGTGACGGCCAATAAGCTCAAACTGGATTTATCTTCTGGCTTTGATGAGCAGATTTTGACAGGTTCAGCTCGCTTCAAAGTAGGTGCTGATACCTTCCTGGATCGCACTGGCTTGCTGTATCGCAATGTGAATCCAGCCAATAACAGCGGGATTCAGTCTGGTGTCATTCAATATGGCACCGGTATTATTGAAATCGATTCATGGACACCGAGTGCAGATAACACGATTACTCTGGAATCTTTAACCACCACCACCGATTTATTGCCGGTCAATAAAATCAGCTTTAGAACACCAATCATGCCGATCCGACCGCAATCATTAACTGTGGTTTTAGCATCAATTGAATTTGGCCAGATTACACTGACTGCAGATGAAAATGGGGTGATTGAAACCAGCCGGGCACATGGCCAAGTGAATTGGGATAATGGTTTTGTCACGATTTATTTTTATACCAAAACCAAAATCACCGAAGCCAACCGTGCGGATATTGAGGCAAACAACTGGTATGACCCACTATTAGAATATCAGGAAGGGGCAGATACCTTTATCAATGCTCCAGTCTGGGTAGATGCTTCATCGGTGCGTTATAACGCTGTAGCCTATACCTATATTCCTCTGGATTCTGAAATCTTGGGTCTGTCAGCTACACGCTTACCGATTGATGGCCGGGTGCCAATTTTCCGCGTTGGTGGTATAGGCATTGTCAGCTCAAGCAAAGCGCAAGAGCTGCCAAGTGCGATTGCTGGAACCACATACGATCTGAATGATCAGCGCATTTCATGGGTAGAACTTGAGGATGCCAACGGAACGAAAGTCGCCTTCGATTTGTACATGGTTGATTATGATTATGGCCGTGTGACATTGGGTGGTGACTTCGCACTGGGTAATCTGGTGGAGCCACTGGTAGTGAAATATCGCTATCAGGATATGGGTCTGATCCGTGATGTGCAGATTAATGGTCAGCTGACTTTCACTAAGCCTTTAACCCATAACTACGATGCGGTGGATACCATTGTTGGTTCTGCTTTAGTCATTGGAGATATGCAGGCACGTTATACACGGAAGTTTGTACAGCAAGCCTGGAATAGTATCTGGAATGATGAGCCAACCGTGGGGGCAATTTCAGCTAATTATAATGATTCCCTTTATCCAATCTTGATCACCAATAAAGGCGCAATTCAGGAGCGCTGGGCGATTGTTTTCACTGGTGCAGAAACTTTTTACTGTATTGGTGAATATACAGGGCGCTTAGCCTTAACCGGCTCAACCAGTGTTGATTATTCTCCGTCTAACCCAATCACTGGTGCACCATATTTCATAATCAAAAAAGAAGGATGGGGCGCTGGTTGGGCAAATGGCAACGTCTTGCGATTCAATACAATAGCAGCCAACTTTCCTGTCTGGGTGATTCGTACCGTGAAACAGTCAGAGCCAGCAGTACTGTCAGATCAATTCCAGATCATGCTGCGTGGCGATATCGATCGAGTTGTCTGAATATAAATCAAAATATGGCCGCTTCATGCGGTCTTTTTTATGAGTAAAACAAATGACAATGAAGCAGACACAAACAAAAATGTTTGATTTTTCTGACGTGGGTTTAGATTTTTGTGCAGGGTCTAAAAACCTATTTCCAGATCGTTTTAAGAAAATGCTATCGCTTGGCTATAACGAGCAAACCGTTTCAAGCGTGGCAGTAGCAGGTAATCAGGTCACACTTACTTATGGCGGTACACATGGCTATGTTGCGGATCGTGTTTTAAAAGTCAATGCACCTGAGCTTTTAAGCATTAATGGTGGTGAATTTGTCATTGATAGTGTGACAGAAAATACTGTCACAATAACGATTGATGGAGCACCAGCATCAATTGCTGGCAATTTCACAACTAAGGTTGCTTCTCTTGGTTATGATTTGGTATATGAGCAAGCCAATATCCATATTTATAAATTTAAATCAATTGATGAATCTGATCTATATTTAAGATTATGTTTTCAATCGATTGCGGCGCAAAGAAACTCGATTAGCCCATGCATCGGAAAGTCCTACGATAATAATGCAGGGGTTATTACTGACGTAAATGCTATTGCGGATAACGGCACTAAAACCTTACCACAAACGGGGTTTAAGTGGGATTTTGCGTGGACAAATAATGCGACAGCGGATAATTACAATTACAGCACTGGCTATGCTACATATGGCAAGGGCTTGGTTGTTGGTAGCTTGTATCATCTTCTAGTGCTAAGTAACTATCATTCAAACGCAGGCTACTGCACAACAGTTGGCTTCTTTCCTGTTAGTACATTTAATTATGACGTTTTGTCGTCAAAAGTTTGCTTAATTGGTCTGTGGTCGGAAGATACCACTGCCCCCCTAGGTAAAGCCTTCACTGACTTGCGTGGGTATATCGGAAATACAGAGGTGTCTTTTGACTTTAGATCACCTAATGCTGAAACTATACTCTACCCACAAGCTATTAATTCTTTTTTACCGCTAGATGAGTTTAATACCACAACCTGCAAGCCGATTGATATATATCACAAAGAATCACGACAGTATTTAGGGCATGCTGCTGGTGGCATCTATATTGCAAAATATGCGAATGCCAATACACCAGCAATCTCCAAGGATACATTGCCGCTACTAACTTATGATATAGATTTAAGCAATAAATGTTTTGTCCATGCTATTACAAATAGGTCTTCAAATCCTAGTTTATCGGTATTTTTTGCAGTACCCGTGGAGGAGATAAAAATTGCTTAAAATATTTAGGAGGTTTAGCGGTGGATATATTCCAAATTATGCAAAACTCGCAATGATGAAATATGTGGTCTTGCCAATACATGCAAAGCAAATCGTTACTGTTTTGAATGAAAATCAAGGTTTTGGGCAAATCAAGGGCACAACCAAAAAAGTAGGTGCAAATTACTCACCAGTCCCTGTCTGTGTATTTCGTCGTGACAATCGCCAATTACTCTGGGAAACCACATCAAAAGCCGATGGTTCTTATGTCTTTCGTAATATCGCTGTTGGGCTTGAGTGCTTTGTCGTGGCCTTCGATCCAGATGAAGAATATAACGCAGTGATTTCAGATAAGGTGGTAGCCAAATGATCCAAACCTCTTTAGCTGCCGGACTGGCTCAACTCCAGGCACTGGCAAACTTTTTAGATCAAGGTAGCGCAAATGCTACCTTTGTTTTTTATGATGATGAAAAGCCCATTGATGTAACTGTAGCAGCGGATAATAATGCCAGATTAGTTACATTAACGTTGCCAAAATCTTCAATTAAGCAAGTGCATGTTGATAGCATCGAGCTTAATCAGACGGACGCAGCTACGGTTATAAAGTCAGGTACCGCAGTTTGGGCACGTTTATTTAACGGTGAAGGGAAAGCAGTTGCTGACTTTGCAGTTGGATCCGATATCACATTGGCCAATCCTGATCTGGTGCTGGGCAGCACACTCATGATGAATTCACTGATCCTACGACCATCAACATAAATGAGGTGGACATGTGTCGAACTATATTCCACCCGATGGACACCAGGCAAACCTTAACTTTAAAGATCCCGTCACAGGCTCTACCGATTTAAACTTTGGTGGTGATGGTCAAAATCTCGCTTCTTTAGATGTTGTAGTTAATACACGGATTATTGCCGAGCTTAATGCAGTAAGTGATAGTAACGACGTATTGGATGTCCGGATTAATACGGGCTTTAATGCTGAGTTTAATGCTGTTACAGGGCAGTTTGCTCAGCTAGATGTACAACTGCAAACCGGCTTTATCGCTGAATTATCTGCCGTCCGGATTGATCAGTATTGTGCAGTGGATGCTGTGATTCAAACTGGATTAAATGCCCAATTTGAAGGGTTATTCGATATTAATCATCTGGTAGGCGTGTCTTATGGTTTTGACATCCGCTACCAAAAAGCCATAGCAGCCTTAGGTACCACAGAAATACCATGGGCCAAGCCAATATTAAGAGTCTCGAATGAGGCTCTTTTTTATAATCAGGGCTTGGTAATTTCTAATCAGGCTGATATCTGGCATGAGCAAACAGGATCATTAACCCGGGCGATTAGATCCATTCATGAGCAAGCAACCGGTTTAGGTTCTGATGCCTATATGATCTGGGAAGAAGGCGATAAACGCTTTATTCATCAGCGTTACTTGTATGAAGAAACGATCAAGCTACGTCATAACCGGGAAACGGTCTGGCAGGAAATGATCCGACGTCGTAAGACTTTCACTTATTCTCATGAAGTGGCTCAGGTCTTTGAACATCGGTTTTCATTTGAATGGGATAAAGGCCTTGAGATTATTACCAAGTCAGATTTGCCATGGGATAAAGCCAAAGCGATCCATTACCGCAAGCATCCGGTTCAACCTTGGCCAAAGCCTGAATTACCTAAATATGAAGGCAGCACAGATCTAAATTTTATCTGCTTATGTCATGACGTTGATTCACATAATATTGTTTTAAATTTTGGTGCAGATGACTGTATTCCAGCACTGCCGAAACGGAACTGGTGGTATATCGTGAACACATTAACAGCCGAGAGACTCGATACCGGCGAGAAGATCAAGGTCATGGATGGCACCTACAGCACCAGCCGGTCGCAGTGGTGCTGGACCTATTCCATTACTGTGGCTCATACGGAAAAAGACAAGCTGCAACCAATCAATGGTCAGCCTGTGATCCTTAAAGTTATGATCAATGGATTTGAGCATCATATTTTGCTGGAAGATCCAGAGGAAACCCGACGATTTGCCAGTGTTTTATATACATACCCGGGTCGAAGTGTGACAGCTTTAAACTCTGCTAAATATGGGCCAACACGCTCATTCATTCAGGACAATGAGCGCACTTCAGTTCAGTTGGTGCAAGCTGAAATTGATCGAGCAAATAGCGGTACCAGTTTGGATTGGAAACTGATTGATGAATTGGGCTGGATCGTACCAGTGGAGAGCCTGAGTTATGCAGAACTGGCACCAATCGATGCAATAAAGCAGGTCGTTGATGCAGGCGGCGGTTTTATCTATAGCCAGAAAGCAGGCAACACACTGACTATCTTGCCACGGTACCAGAAAGGCTATTGGGATACGATGGCCGTTGATGATTACGATATTCTATTGTCTGAAAGCTTGGTCATGCAGCAGAACATCAAAAAGAATGACGAATATATTGCAGACTTTAATGCCATCACCGTAGTGAATAGTCGAAGTGGTGAAAGCCTGAAAGTACAACAGCGGGGTACTTCTGGTAATGTGCCTTTAGAGGCGGCCACAGGGCCATTATTTAATGTGGTGTCGGGTGCGAGTTATGGCAAAAATGAACTGGTCAAAGCCAATATTCAGGAACAGCACACATTCTCTGATATTCCGGTCAGTCAGGAAATTGGTGAGATGCTACCAGGTAAATCCATTGCTTTTAATGGTCAGTGGTGGGGTGTGATCGATTCAGTTTCAGGCAGCTTCTCACATGAAAAGGTAAATGAAACCATTACCGTGGAGCGTATCAGCCGTGAGTAATCCTCTATTTGAACTGCGAAAGCTTTTAAATCCAACTCATGCAGAATACATTGGCACCATTACATCAGTGAAACATCCAGAATACCGGGTTCAGATTGATGGAGGATCGGGTCCGGTGCTGTGCACATCAGGCACAACCTACAATTTAGGTGCCAGAGTATTTATCTCAAACCAGGTAATTTTAAGGCCAGCACCCACTGGCCAGCATTCAGAAATAGAAGTTTAAACTTAACCAAATAACTGCACCTTTTTAGGTGCTTTTTTATTGCTAAAAAAATAGGGGGGCGTATGCCTGACAGTGAAACGTATGGGGTGCGAGTTGAGAAAAAATTAGATCAACTGCGCTTGGAAATGGGTGAATTAAACAACAACGTCATTCGCTTAACTGAACGGAATGAATATTACCAGTCACAAGCTGTGGCAAACCGACGGGATATTGATCTGCTTCAGGCGGATATGAACCAGGCTAAAGGAGGGCTCACCTTTGCGAAAGCCCTAGGTGGAACTGCTATTGGGCTACTCATTGCCTTTGGTTCATGGATAGTTCAAGGGAGCACAGCACTTGCTAAAGAAAATGCAGGACTAAATCAAAAATTAGCCATTATCGAATCAAAGCAGATCCGCATGGATACAGACCTGGCAGCAATGCGGAACCAGATTGATCAACAAAAAAACAAACAGTGAAGAGAGATAAGATGAAATTAATTAATGAAAGTGTTTGGAAGTTTGACTCAGTAAAATACGGCGCCTATATGGCGCTTTTTTTATCCTGCGTACATTTAGTTTTACAGGAAGTGTATAACGCCAATGTCTTGCCTGAACCGTATCAAACGATTGCTTCATTGGGCTTGATGTTCTTGGCGGTGCTGATTGGCCGTAAAAAGGCTCAGCCAAATCTATCGCAATCTTTAGGTTTTGCCACTATCACGGCAGGACATAGCAATTCTGATCCTGGTGCAGTGAATGGCAAAATTAAAGAAGCTGATTTGGTGACTAATTTCAGGAATGCGGTTTCTTTTTATTTACGTGAGGCAGGCATTCAGGTCAAAAATGATGGTACCGGATCACAGAATGATCCGCTTTCATCGGCCATCAAGTTGATCAAAGGATCTAGTGTTGCGGTTGAATTCCATATGAATGCTGCGACTTCGAGACAAGCGAATGGAGTAGAGACAATTGCCTTGCCAAAAGATAAGAAATTGGCACAGGATCTATCTGCAGCTGTAGCAACAGCACTAGGAAGCCGATTACGTGGTAACAATGGCTGGATTGATCAAAGTCAATCTGCTCGTGGAAGTTTAGGTTATATCAATGCTGGTGGCTTGATTGTAGAGCTTGGTTTTATTTCGAATGAAGCTGAGCTTGCAGCATACCAGGCACGCTATTGGATTGCAGCAAAAGCTGTGGCCAAAGTGCTGATTGATTATGAAAAGTGCAATTAAGATTTTACTGCTGTGCAACCCTGGGGTTCACAGCTTTTTTAAAACTTTAATATAATGCTTGGCTTGAAAAATTAATCTTTATTGCATTTAGTGTCTTGGCCTAAAGCACGTAGTCTATCTCGCTCCAAACGCTTTTGAAGTAAATTTTGATTGGCTTTTTCTGTTAATAGCTGAGCTTTCATCAAATGAAGAGTAAGCTTAGAATTGTTAGCATCAGATGGCGTGATGGTTGTTTTAAACAAATAGGTGTCATAAGGTGCTTTACCAAAAAAAATGGCAAGATTTTTTTCCCGATCTAAATTTGCATCAACTAATACATATGAATTCGCAGTTTTTACCTGCTCACATCTTAAATACGCTTGCTTTAAATTCGCATAAGCATCTACATATCCCAATGGAACATCTATTGACCCACCTTTGCCAATTGACTTAGAGATTAATTCACTTTCAGAAGTCGGCAAGATCATTTTTACGCAGCCCTGTAATAGGACTAAGGATGCCAATAATCCGAAAGTAGCTGTTTCTTTAATATACTTTGATACTTTTGAGATTTGCATGCTCAACATCTTCAACAATTCGTTTTTTAATTACAATAGAGTCTGGATCGTTTGATTTAAATCTTGAATCCACTTCATATTCGGCAATAAATACTCTTGGCTTGCTGCCTGGAATACGATCAACACCAATCACATAATCTTTATTTTCTTCCAAGGTTATATTTTTAATTTCAGTGAAATAACTATGGTTACCTATTCCGCTAACAAAAACAATGTCATGTTGACCAACCGGTAGTTTTAATTTTGCTTGCGAGTAATCAAATCGAGTCATTGTAGTAGAAGGGCTGATGATTGAATTCTCAACAAATCTTACGCGTTTTCCATCAAAAGTATAAACGGTATATGGGTACGCACTAAGGGAGCCAGAACCCTGAAAAAATGTATAAGGAATAGTTTTTATCGTTGCATATTTTTGCTCTTGGCTAACGAGTTGATTTGTATATGCCGTCAACTTTTCAGAGGTGGGTGCATTCGGAGGAGTATTTAAATAACGCGCTTCTTTAGGAATATACAGTGGTAGCATAGAAACAGATTTTTTATCATCTGCAGTTTCTACAACCTGACATCCAGTTAAAAATCCCAATATCCCTAATAGTAAAAAATTTTTTATATTCATTGCCGTATATTCAAATCTGATGATAATTTCGTAAATGCAATATACTCATAAAATATTAATATTCAAATAAATTTACTGTATATTCCATATTTTTTTAAACTAACTGGCTGTAATTTAAGTAAAAGTAGCTTTATTTAAGTTTTTTAACACTGTGCCTCCTGCTATCAGGCTGCACAGCTCATTCAATTACAACGAATGTGAATGTGGGGATTTGTGTAAAGGCTCTTTGAGAGGGGGGTTGATTAAAAACTTTTAATCTTGTCTTTTATTTGAGTGTAAAGCAACCAATAGTGGCTAATGCTTGCCGAGGTTGGTCCTTTGCCTTTATCCCTCCTAATCAGCAGGTTGTTTAAGGGATATTCTTGACGATCGCAAACTATCACTTTGTCGTATTCACCAAAAACAGAGTTAAATTGATCTGCTGTTAAATCAATACAAGTGTTATTCAGCATCACCCAAGCATGTGAGCGATTATCTTTAAAGCATCCTATCCAATATTCCAAGTTAATATTATATTCCTGTCGAATATAAATAATAAAAAGATCAGAAACACCCCCGCAAGCACCTGTAGGAAAATTCCTAAATCCATAAAAATTATCCAGCACCCCATCAATCTTAAGAGAATCTAGCGCATTTCTAAAATTAAGAGCAATCTCTTTTATTTCCATAACCAACCCTTCCACCCATCCACAATATCAACCCAATCCTGCATCATCTTGCTACCTTTCAGTTTTATAACTGAAGATTATAATTTAATAAAAGATCTCAAGATGAGGCTTAATTCATTGTCATGAATTCCATACATTACATAACAATCAACTTTTGTTCGACCTGTAAAATAAAATATACTTATTGAGCAGATTAGCCGGCTCAGAAGAAATTTGGGTCGGTTTTTGCGTTTTTGATCCTGTGGATAAGTTGGAGAAAGCACCAAATAAACACCATATCAATGTAAGATACTGATTCTAAAGCGGAGTTAATAAACAATGATTTTAGTGACGGGTGGTTTAGGCTTTTTAGGCTCACATATTGCTTTAAGTCTGATGGCACAAGGACTAGAGGTCATTGTGGTCGATAATCTGGCCAATGCCAGTCTACAGACCTTAGAACGCCTTGAATTTATTTCCGGCCGCTATGTGCCTTTTGTCAAAATTGATATCCGTAACACTCCAGCATTAAATAAAGTTTTTGAACAGAATTCGGTACAGGCTGTCATTCATACGGCAAGCTTTAAATCATTGGAAGAATCAGTTTTAAAACCACTTGAATACTATAATGATAATGTCAGTTGCATCATGAGCCTGATGCGTGCCATGCAGCGTACCGGAGTGCGAAATCTGGTGCATTTATCTTCATTGGCTGTATATGGCCATTCCGGAACGGATTTAAAAGAAGATCAGGCTTTCAATTACACTTATCCAAACCCTTATATTAAATCACAGCAGATGGTGGAAGAAATCATCCGGGATACTGCCAAGACAGATAATGAATGGCGTATTGCGATGTTACGTCTTTCCAATGTCGCGGGTGCTTTTGAAAATGGCATTTTAGGTGAATGGGTGCCACCTTTACCAAAGAATATTGTGCCTCTGGCTATGCAGGTGGGTGCGAAGCAGCGTGAATATCTGGAATTGCGCCGTCAGGCCAAGACCGAAGACTATACGGTAGAACGCAGCTTTTTACATGTAATGGATGTCTGTGATGCGGTATTCAAGTCGCTACATTGGCTCTCTCAACAGCAACAATGGACTTGCGAAGCCTTTAATATTGCTGGAGAGTTAATCTCAATGCAGACTTTACTGGATCAGGTTGCAGAAGTCACCCAATCTGCTGTTCCTACAGTAGATGCTTTGCCATATCCACATGCTGAAATGGATCAGCTGGGTGCTAATACGGATAAGGCCCAACAGTTATTACATTGGCAACCACGCTATACCTTGAGGAAAATGTTAGAGGATGAATGGTTGTTCTATCAGAATACGTTAAGAGGGCAGTGATTTAAAATCCTATAAGCTAATTATTGATAATAATTATCATTTGCAAAATTAATCAAACTCATTAAGATGAATGAATGGAGTACAGCATTGAAGCTGCTGTCTAAATGAGTAAAACATGGAATAACAATTGAGGTTGAGCATGCAAACACGTATTGAACATGACACGATGGGAGAAGTCGCTGTACCGAGTGAAGCACTTTGGGGCGCACAGACTCAGCGTAGTCTACAGAACTTCAAGATTGGCAATGAGCATCTGCCGCGCGCCATGATTCGTGCCATGGGCTTGGTCAAGAAAGCAGCTGCGATCACCAATGCCGAGTTAAACCAGATTCCTCATGAGTTATCGACCTATATCATCGGTGCTGCGGATGAAGTGATTAGCGGTCAATGGGATAATCAGTTCCCGCTAGTTGTATGGCAAACCGGTTCGGGCACGCAAAGTAACATGAACTGCAATGAGGTTATTGCCAATATTGCTAACCAGAAACTGGGCAATCCTTTAGGCGCACAAAAGCCTGTGCATCCAAATGATCATGTCAACCGCGCTCAATCGACCAATGACTCTTTTCCGACCGCGATTCATGTGGCAGCCAGCTTACAGATCAATGAACTGTTAATACCGGCAGTGACACGTTTACGTGATACCTTGCATGCTAAATCTCAGGAATTTGCTGAGATTGTAAAAATTGGTCGTACCCATCTTCAGGATGCCACACCTTTAACTTTAGGTCAGGAATTCAGTGGATATGTTTCTCAACTGGATCATGCCTTGATTCGTCTGTATCAGGCTTTGCAAGGGTTATATGAATTGCCACTGGGTGGAACCGCCGTCGGTACAGGCTTGAATGCCCATCCAGATTACGCCGTTAAAGCCGCGGATACTCTAGCGGAATTAACAGGTTTACCTTTTGTCACCGCTCCTAATAAATTTGAAGCTTTGGCCGGCCGTGATGCAGCAGTATTTGCTTCTGGTGCTTTAAAGACCTTAGCCGTTAGCCTGAATAAAATCGCCAACGATATTCGCTGGTTGGCAAGTGGACCACGTTGTGGTTTTGGTGAATTACGTATTCCTGAAAATGAACCGGGTTCAAGTATTATGCCGGGTAAGGTGAATCCGACTCAAAGTGAAGCCATGACCATGGTCGTTGCCCAAGTTCTAGGAAATGACACGACGATTAATGTGGCCGGTGCATCAGGGAATTTTGAGTTGAATGTCTTTATGCCAGTGATTGCTTATAACCTGTTGCAGTCTATCCAACTGCTTGGCGATGCATGTAACAGCTTTAACGATAACTGTGCAGTCGGAATCGAACCTAACCGTGACAAGATTGAGCACTTCCTGCATGATTCATTAATGCTTGTCACTGCACTCAATCCAGTCATTGGTTATGAGAATGCAGCTAAAGTGGCCAAGGCTGCCTATAAAGAAGGTAAAACCTTAAAACAGGTCGCAGTAGAACTTGGATTGGTGACTGCAGAACAGTTTGATCAGGTGGTTCGTCCTGAAAATATGGTGGCTCCAAACGTAAAATAAGTCTTCTAATTATGGTTAAATAATAAAGCCCTCTAAATGAGGGCTTTATAATATCTAAGGATTATTCATACAAATTTTAATAAAATACAAGCACATGTTTTTGCTGGAAAATTCTCATTCAATTGAGCTTGTTTATTAAATACTATGAACCATCTATCGTTCAGGTTTTGACAGATATGCAATGAAGGATTACTAATAGAAATTCCCTGATAACTAGAAAAATGAGGTAAGGGTGATGACTGACTTTGATGATGATTTTGATCTGGAAGAACCCTATCCAGATGAGGATCTATATCCAGATTATACAAAAAAGAAGTGTAGCAGCTGTAGTGGCACCGGCTATAACGCTATGGAAGCCAAACAGTGTATCGAATGTATGGGAACCGGCAAAACTGGTGAGATAGATTAACTCAACTCATAATTGTTTATTAAGCCTGCTCTATGAGTGGGCTTTTTTATTCTCTTCATCTGGAGTTCTTAATTTTATAGATTCATGAGCAAATAAAAGAAAGAATCTAAAATTACGGGTGAAATCGTATTAGAAGGAGGTTTAGAGATAACTATTGAAGTTTTTTTAGTGCTAAAGCTTATCCTCATGGCTTCTCATACCGAATTAACATTGAATAAGCGTATATAGCTGCTAAAATGCAGTTCGTTTTTACTGCTGTTTTGTCGTTTATTCCGCATGAGTTTCTATAGCATATGAATAAACATCCATAAAGTGGCAGGTTGTTTAAGGAAAATTTAATGCTTGATATTTATTTAACAGATGTTCAAAAAAAGATTCAATTCAAGGATTATCCAGGTGAGCATCCTGTTAAATTTATTCTGAATTTTAAAAAGATTTTTCCAAGTGTAATGGAACTTCTTTTACCTGTTCTCCCGGAAAATGAAAATCTTGATGAAATGACCTGGGAATCAACCACTCAGGACTTTGAGACATTTCAGATGTTATTAACAGGGTGGGGCATTATTGAATTGCGTTTAAATGCGATCACCCAGTATAAAGATAAGACATTTGCAGATCAGTTGGTGAAAGAGGCGCAGCAAAAACGCAGAGAATATCAGAAGAAACATCTTAAGCTTTCTAGTGTGGATCTGGATTATCTATTTATGCATGATGTGCATGGCTTGATTGATGCTGAACTGGTAGAACTAGGTGAAAAATTCTATTTACCAACCTTACGTGATCTTTGGAAAAATAAAGTCTCTGCTCAAGTGCTTAATGCTAAATTCTAAGAAAATTTAAGCTGATTCATTCAATTTCATCCTCCAAATTGGGGGATGATTTTTTATAGCGATTTCTAAGAATTGACATTTCCCTTATGACAATAAATAGCCTAAGCAAATTTCTATATTTATCATCAAAACAACTTTCTGCTACATCATTGAACATGGTGACTTATTTTAAAACAGAAATTGGCTCAGAAAAGGGCATTTATTTTATCGTTTGATAAAAAATAAATTAAAAAAATATTCTTTATCAAAAGAATATATAAAGATATTACTTTAATAATATAGCTATTCCAGTCATATTTTTTTAAGCTATCAGTACTAATGAGTAAATGAATCACAGAATTCTTATTCATTAGATTTCCTTCATAAAAATAAGTGAAGGTTCCAGTTTTCCCGAAGATATATCCAAGGATTTAACCGAATGTCGAATCAGTTTTTAGATTTAATTACAAAACGCCGTACTATTTATGCCATTGGTAAAAATGTAGAACAGTCTCCTGAATATTTAACTGATTTGATTCAAAATGCGATTAAGCAAAGTCCGTCATCTTTTAACTCGCAATCATCTCGCGCCGTTATTTTATTCAATAGCGAACATGAAAAATTCTGGGGCTTTGTCGCTGATAAATTAAAAAGCTATGCCAAAGATGAAGAAAGTGCTGCAAAAACGACTGCAAAAATGGCAACCTTTGCTGCAGGTACGGGTACAGTTTTATTCTTTGAAGATCAAAATGTAGTAAAAGGCTTGCAAGAGCAATTCCCATCTTATGCCGAGAATTTCCCAATCTGGGCAGAACATTCAACTGCTATTGCTCAGTTCTCTACCTGGACAGCATTGCATACTGAAGGCTTGGGTGCATCTTTACAACACTATAATCCGATAGTAGATGAGCAGGTTCATGCAGAGTGGGATATTCCAGAAAACTGGAAACTTCGTGCTCAACTGGTATTTGGTTCAGTTGAAGGTGAAGCACGTGCGAAAGATTATCTGGAAGATGATCAACGCTTCAAAGTTTTCCAATAAGCTTAATTTCCGATCTGTCTTTAATCATTTTTAAGGACAGATCTCCAGGTTGTTTATAAAAATACGCATTAGATTTTTTAAAACTAGGCTAAACTAAAGCGGTATTTAAAGAATTTAATGAGTCAAACCGAATGTCGAAAAACACGCAGAAGTTATCACCATTACAGGAACTGATTGCAGAGCAGAAATTACTGTGTGAAGAGGTCGGTTCTGCCTATATAGAAGTCAGTGGGGATGATGTTGTTGCAGTGGCTGTACATACTTTGAAGCAGGATCCAATTGTCGGAATCCGTAGAAAGCCTGAGACAGAAGAAAATATTAGTTGGTATATTTATGGTGGTGAACTGGCTTCAAATGAAGATGCTTTTGAAACCATGACTGTGCGTGAGTTACAGGATATCGCCCCTGAAGTTTTACCTTATCTGGCTTTAGAGCAGGGCTACCGCTTCATGATTGATGCAGATGATTATGAAGATGTCTGGAAAGAAGAAAACTAAAAGAAGACCTTCGAAATGATCAAATCCTCATCTTTAATATGTACTTTCTTTATTTGCATGCAATTGAACAATATGGCTTTTGCCGAAAAGCTTTCACAAGCGGATTATGATCAGTTTATTGCTGCGCAAACAAAAATAGTCAATGAAACCAAACATATTTTAGATGAGCCAGATCAGAATGCAGATGCACAAAGTCAACGTCAGGCATTCTGCCAGCGTTTAACGGCTTATGAAGAGATTCAAAAAGTCTCTGAAGAAAATCAAGAGCTCAATATGGCGCCCACAATGGCTATGATTGCTAAAAACTTTTTGGATCGACAAGCACAGAGTATGAATAATTCAGGTATGACCACCGCAATATTTTGTAAGAGTAGGGAAGTGTAATTAATCCATAAAAGCAAGAGCATTATCTTGAGTTTTAATAGCCACCATCATCATTTAAAAATGCATCCTTCTGTTCTGGAATGGAAACTTTGACAGTTGGAATAGAGTAACTCGCTGCTGTTAATCGAGCTATATTGAAATCCTTAGTTCCTACTTGAGGGATAATAGGTATTTGACCTGTTCGAACAATTTCACCATAAACTATCGTGATCAATTCTGCTGGAGTTAAACCCGCTTCTGCTATTACACATTCTGCTGATTCAACAATGTCTTGTTCCACTAAGAATTCAATGCTTTTTTTAACTAAATTGTTCATAAGATAGCCTTAGAATACATTTTATACACTACTTTAAACTATCAGATATGAAGCATATAGAAGCTAATGAAATTAAATATTCATATCTTATTTAGGAATGTTGATCTTGATAAAGGTATAGACGGATAAAAAAGGGTAGGGCCAAAAAATTAGCCCCTTTTTTCGACTTTCAGCTTGTTTATAAAATGCATAAATACTCTGATACGTAGCATATGGATTTCAGTGCTTTTTAAATTATTCATTAAATAAACTTTATAAAAATCTATTTATATACAAATTTTACCGGGTAAATATCAGCTACTTTTGAAATTTATTAAGAAATATTTATATGTTTCTTTTTTACTCAAACGAAGGGCGGTAAAATCATTGCACGCTAAAATAGCCTAAGCAAAATTTTAAATTATGTCATTAGCAATTGATTAACTTCCAATATAACTCCACTATTAACACCTAACATAGGAAATCACGGAATTCTCAAATGATCCTGAATTATCAAATACAAACCCATGAAACATCAACTTTAGCCCCAATGGTATTTATTCACGGTTTATTTGGTAGTTTAAGTAATTTAGGTATGTTAGCCAGACATTTTTCAGAGCAGGCAACTACGATTCAAATTGATGTCAGAAATCATGGTTTATCTGGCCATTCTGATGAAGTGAATTATCAAATCATGGCCAAAGATATTTTAGAAACTTTAGCCAGTTTAAATATTAAAAAATTTATTGCAGTCGGGCATTCAATGGGCGGAAAAATTGCCATGAAGCTGGCAGACCTAGCGTCTGATTTGATTGAAAAACTGGTTGTATTAGATATCACGCCAATTCAATATCAAGAAAATCATCATTCTGAAATATTTAAAGCCTTGTTTGCAGTCCAGCAGGCGCAAGTCGCTTCACGAAATGAAGCAGCAAAAATTATGCGTGAATATATTCAAGAGGAAATGGTCATCCAGTTTCTTTTAAAATCATTCAATAAAGGGCAGTGGTTATTTAATGTGCAAGCACTGTTTGATCATTATGAAGATATTACTGCTTGGGAGAAGATAGAAAAAAATGAAATTCCAGCGTTATTCTTAAGAGGTGGAAATTCATCATATATCTCTAAACCTGAACATTTTGAAGCCATCAATCAGCAGTTTATTCATGCACAGATTGCAGTGATTGAAAATGCAGGGCACTGGCTACATGGTGAAAAGACGGCGGAAGTTTTGCAGTATATGCAAAATTTTATTGATGAAAAATAAATTATATTGATGAGCAGATTTACCTTCTGCTCATTCTTTATGGCTGAGATATTATTGCATGAGTTTGCAACTGACTTTCATTTATTAATTGATAAGCCATTTCAGGAGTTTTCTTCAGACCAGGCATACGATATTCCGTATGTCCGTAATCCTGAATGGATTTCCAACGTCCCCCCCAAGTGAGTCCTACTGATTCTGCGATCTGTCCATATAACTGGTAACCACGCATAGCCCATGGATCACGCTCACTAATTACTACTTTGCCATGACGCTTAAAAGCAATATCTGCAGCCAAACCAAACTGATGATAACTCTGAAAGCTTTTGGCTCGGGTAATATTACTATTCGCTGCCAGCGAGTTCTGTCTTTCAGGACTCCGATAGCCTTCAAGCAATACCAGTTCATAACCATGCTGTTCCTGCATGATTTTAAATACCATCAATAAACGCTGCTTAAAACGCGGATTCATCTTGTGCCATTTGCGATCAGCTTGATTCAGATCTTGATAGTGGTTTAAATGTATATCCTGAATATTAGAATTAAACCGTTGCGCTGAAATTACCGGTTGATGGGCATACTGATCTTCCTGTAAAGCTTCCAGAATGAGAGCTTCATCGACTTCTTCAGGTGGAGTCAAAATTTGACCTTCCAAAAGCGCATATATTTGCGGGTCGACTTTTTGTAAATAACGTGCCTCAGACATACTGGCAGAAACAGGCCGAGTCAAAGAAAAAATCAGGATACTGATAAATAATATAGACCCGGCAATCAAGATCCACCATTGTTGTAAATACCAATGTGATTGTAGATAGTCTGGAGATCCAGCCAGTTTAAATTGATGTATAAATTGCTTAATTGCGATGAACTGTTTTTTAGTTTGTGGCACCCATGCAACTAAAGAGTTCTGTATATACTGCCTAAGCTCATAGAATTGCATCAGAACCAAAATACAGCTGAGAAGAATAAAGCTGCTAATAATGATAAAAATCATCTAGCAGTCAGCCCATTCGAGCAGTTTAATATCAGCCTGATATTAAAATATTCATAAATTAAAGCATTTTTTACCAGTAAGAAACGGCACATTATTTGATATAAGTTGCTTTGTTTTATCTTCATTTTGATTTTAAGTTATTATTTTTTATTAGTTTTTGTGGATCATTTATTATAGGTTTCATTAAGGTAAATGAATCGTGATGTAGGCCTGTTCTGCTGGTGCACTAATCACATTCTGATATTGAGTAAAAATTTCTGTAGTTTCACTCGATAATATATATTTCAGACCGACAAAACTCATTAAAGTGAACAAAAGCAAAAATACCAAAATCCATAAAAATGGTAATTCATGATGAATAATATGTTTGATCTTGTCAGGTAGTGCTGCAAAAGGGGAAAACGGCGTTTTCTTACCTTTTAGGTAATCAATCTGTTCACCAACCTGGGTAATCAGCTGATTCAAACTATGCACAGACTCAAGCCGATATTTTCCATGAAAACCTAATAACAGGCAGTAGTGATAGACTTCCAGTACCGCTAAACGTTCATTATCTTTATAACGAATTTCCTCTAGATGCTCAAAGAAACGATAACCTGCAAGTTGAGAACCAAATAAACTTAACTGTAATGGATCCATCACCCAGTAATTTTGCAGATCAAAGAAACAGGCATCCTGCTGCGTGACAATGGTTTCATCTAATAAGGCACAATAAGCATATTTAGCATCCTGAATGTCTTCGGAAGAAAATTGCTGTTTACGTGCCTGATGTTCAAAATAGTTTAGCATTTCTAGGATCTTTTCACGAAACGATGCTGGATGCGAAGGGATATAATGATTTTTTAGCAAAAAGACGATATAAAACCCGTCATAGAGAAGATCAATCAGATTGGTCGTCACATGAGATTTCTGATCAGTCATTTGAGTAAAAATCTGTGCAGATCCGATTTGGCCATCATCAAATAGCGATGGTGCAGAATTTGTAATTGTATTCATAATGATACTTATCCTTTCATGACTGCAATAAGTTCAATCCTGATATCCTGAAATCCATTCGGGATATAGATACAAATCGATTCTGAATCGAACATGCGTTGATACAAATCGTTATTCGGTTCAATTTCGAAATAGCTGACTCCAGAACGAACCGGGATCGCTGTTGGTACCTGAATTAAATGTTGAATTGGAGTAGCTGGGAGGGCTGCAATGACTCGCTGTTCAACATCAACTGTACTGCCAACTTTAAAACGGATCGGCACATAAGCAATTAAATCTTGGACAGGCATTACACTGCTTGAAACAGCCAGATATAGACGTGTATCTCGGGTAATCTTGTCGGTTTCCAGACTGCCAAGCCAATAGGATGGTCGGGTTTCTTTTAAGGAGATGCTGATATAACGATTCGAGATAATGGTATCCAGTAGATTTCTTAAAATGATATCTAACTGATTGAAGCTTTCGTATAGATGATAGTGCTGATATTTAGGCAGTTGATCGACATCATAAGTAGTCGAAAAAGTTAGCAATGAGCCAGTTAGGCGTAATAGTTCACTATAGAGACGTTCAGGATGAATAATCGGATACTGCAAAATATGGTTTAGGCTCGCATATGCAGTATTTAAGGCATTGACCAGCCAGAAAGACACAATATCCCCAGAACGGAATTCAATCAGTTTCTGTTCATTTTCCCGATTATTACTCTGAATGGTCTTGATCTTTGCTTGGATAATATTCAAGGTGCTTTGTAAATTAACCAAAAGATTTTCATTGGCCTGTATATGTAAAATTGGTGGGATAAATTTATGATCAAAAATAAAATTCCCTGAACTTTGTCGTTTAATTCGACCTACTGGAAGATACAGGTAGCCATCCATGTGATGCTGAGGTTCTTGGCTACCTTCAAATATTTTTAATTCAGCACGACGGCGCAATAATGTAATCTCAGCAGTACTTGCATCGGTAAACAAGTCATGAGTTGAACTTAAATGGGAATGATAACGGCTAGGTCGGGCTTGATCAGCATGACTGACATTCTGTTTATTTGGCTGCACCATCGGTAAGGCCAAATAAATTTGCATTTCACCTTGTAAATTCAGTGTATCTAGCTGAACCGGTTCAGGTAATAAATCCTTTGCAGGTGCCTGATAAATTTCCCCATCTTGCCAGATCATTTCAACTTTATTTAATGCCAGAATTTGCATTCCAAGTTGAGCTTCATCAAACTCAATCGACTGAATGCCATGAGCAAAAGGGAGAGTCGCACGAATGGTGTGATTCAGTCGCTGTTCGTGATAGGCATCCTGTAATTGAAAATGTTGAGGTCTTAAAAACAGACCTTCACCCCAAAGTATTTTTTCTGCTTTAAACATTGAGATTTCACCACTCGCAGCTTGATTCATTTTGGGCAGGGACGCCTAATAATTCATGTAGATGTTCTAAAGGATTTTCATTTTTAATCACTTTGGCCAGCCACTCATGTAAAGGCATTTGGCTCCATGTAATAGTCTTTTGCAGCATATAGCTCACCGGACTATGTGGCTCATTCATCTGAAAATAATCGGCAATTTCTTTCAGAATCTGTATAGCCTGTTCACGATTAACAATATGATTTTGATTATGGAATTGAACAGATTGCTGGAAAGTTGGCAGCACCTGACCTGAAGAAAGGTTTATTTCATTTTGTGCAAGTATCTGAGCCATTTGATAATCGGCTGGAGCCGGAGATGCAGATTTCGTTGAACTTATGTCTTTTTTATATATCCGCTGAATATTGGCAAAAATAGACTCTAATTGAGCATCAGCTGCAGCAAAACTTGGCCCATCTATTCCAAGAAGTTCATCAAGCGCAGACTTGAACTGTTGCCATTGATGTTGAATCTCTAATAAATACTGATAATTTTGCTGTTGAACTTCTTTAGGAGTATTAAGCAATAACTGCTCAAAGTGCTCTAACTTTTGCTCTGTGCCTTCTTGTGCTTCTAAATCATCTACTTGTTGTTTACGTTTTTGATTCTGTAAATATAGAAAATTGTCATAGTCTTTCAGGCTATAAAAAGGAGATTGCTGAATAAGAGAAACCTGCTTGATTAATCTCGGAAGTTGAGTAATAAAACCTTCCAATAATCCCAAGCGTTGATCCAGATCATCCTCTTCAATTTTTGGATGCAATTGCAACCAGTATTGCTCCAGGCTACGATGGTAAAGTTCCAGGCCTCGGGCAATACCTTCAAAACCATATAGATGACTCCAAGCTTCAATCAGCCAAGCATATAAACGGATATCTTTGGTTTTTTCAGTCAGTAGTTCTATCGACTTTATTTCTACTTAAGCCCAATCTGCTTGCTTGGGTTCGGCAACCCATTCTCCCTGATCCAGTAAAGGATCATCCTGTATTCTGGCACTTTTAATACTTAGAAATTCGTTCGAAAATGAGCAATCTATACCGCAAGGATGCTCTACAGAAATTTCTTCAAATAAATATTCAAATTCCAATGTCATTATGAATCCTAATTATTCTTATTTTAATCTTTGCTGTTTAAGCAGCATTTGCCTTATTTTTCTTGGAATGCCTTTTTTTGAGTACTGATAATTCTGTATCCAGATGATAATAGAAAGTATCTTCCTGAACATCGATATGAATCAGTTTTGGCAGCTGATTTTCACTCATAGCCACCAGTAATTTTGTCGCCAGATCTGGCAATATGGATGCATTTAAAATGTGATCAATATTTCGTGCACCACTATCTATTTCTGTACATCGACTGAGTAATAATTCCAGTACCTCATCGCTATAGCTTACCTGAGTCACATACTGCTGCTGAATCCTCTTGGTAATTTTCCCTAATTTATGCTGAATTATCTGGATTAACAGTTCATCTGAAAGCGGATAATAAGGAACAATTCGCATGCGTCCTAAAAATGCTGGTTTAAACTGCTTATAAAGGCTTGGTTTGAGATGTTCAATTAAGGTATCTGCATCTGGCCATTGATCAACTTCCTGATTTATACAGGATTGCATAATGACATGTGAGCCGACATTCGAGGTCAGCAAAATGGTGGTATTTTTAAAGTCAATCAGGCGACCTTCGCTGTCTTCGAGCACACCTTTATCGAAGACCTGATAAAATAATTCTTGTACATCTGGGTGGGCTTTTTCGATTTCATCCAGAAGTACCACACTATAAGGATTGCGGCGAACGGCTTCTGTTAATACACCACCTTGACCATACCCAACATAGCCCGGGGGTGCACCTTTCAAAGAAGAAACCGTATGCGCCTCTTGATACTCGGACATATTAATCGTGATTAGATGCGATTCACCACCATAGAGTTCTTGAGCAAGACTCAGTGCAGTTTCGGTTTTTCCAACTCCACTTGGGCCGGTGAGTAAAAATACTCCTTGAGGTTTATTTGGATCTTCCAGTCCAGCTTTGGACGTTTTAATGCCTTGAACCAGTTGTTCTAAAGCATAATCCTGGCCCATGACTCGCTGTGAGAGTTTATTTTTCAGATTAAGAATCTGCGAAATATCATTATTCATCATTTTACCGACTGGAATTCCAGTCCAGTGCGAGATAATTTCATTAATGATGTTGGCATCTACACGCTCATAAACCAACGAACTTTGCGCCTGAATCTTAGCTAATGTTTGACGTAGTTGATGAATCTGGTGTTGATCAACCGATGCTTCCGATTTAGTTAAGCCATGAATCTCATGAATAAGCTGCAGCTCTTGTTGCCATTGATTATGAGTCTGATTAATCTCTTGTTGAATGGAATGAATCATATCTAACAGCTCTTGTAATCGATCAGTTCGATATGAAGTTGTCTGTTCTTGATCAAGAAGTCGATATTCTAGTTTGAGATTATGCAGCTTAGCCTGTAACTGATCCAATTTGGCAGGTTGAGCATTTTGGCTCAAGGCCACCCGTGCAGCCGCAGTATCTAATACACTAATTGCTTTGTCCGGTAACTGACGGCCACTGATATAACGATGTGATGCATGCACAGCAGTACGAATGGCTTCATCATCAATCTGGATTTGAAAATGCTGGCTCATCACAGGAACCATAGCACGAAGCATATCGATGGCGACCTGCTCAGTTGGTTCTTCAACTTTGATTACCTGAAAGCGGCGGCTCAATGCAGCATCTTTTTCAAAATAATGTTTATATTCAGCCCAAGTCGTCGCTGCAATAGTTCTTAATTCACCACGTGCTAGCGCCGGTTTTAACAAATTCGCTGCATCATTCTGACCAGCTTGGCTACCCGCTCCAATCAATGTATGTGCTTCATCAATGAAAAGAATAATAGGGTGGGTAGAGGATTGTACTTCTGCAATGACTTGCTTGAGGCGATTTTCAAATTCACCTTTGACACTGGCACCTGCCTGTAATAAACCCATATCCAATACGTGTAACTCAACTGTTTTAAGAGCATTCGGAACTTGGCCATTGACAATTTTCAATGCTAAACCTTCAACTACAGCAGTTTTTCCCACGCCTGGTTCACCAGTGAGAATAGGGTTGTTCTGACGACGGCGCAACAGAATATCCAGCATTAACCCGATTTCGAATTCACGCCCAATCACTGGATCAATATCACCACGACGAGCCTTTTCAGTCAGATTAATCGTATACTGGTCAAGCGCTGGTGTCTTTTTTGAAACACTAGATAAATCAGGGGAAGGAATAGAGGGTTGAGGCACTTTAAGTTGTTCAATACTTTTCTGGCAATGTTCCAGAAATTGATGTTTCATGCTATCCACAGGGAATTGTGCAAAAAGAGAAGATGCCTGAAGAGCCATTTGATAAAGCTCTGGCGAAATCAGTAAAGCGACTAACAAGTGGCCACTACGAATCACTGGGTTTTGATCTGCGGATGCCAGCAACCAGGCTTGTTCCAAGAGCTGAATAATCGATTTGGCAAAAATAGGGGTACGGGAATTTCCCTTGCTAAGCTGCTGGATACTTTGTTCAAGCTGATTAATCAGATGGTCTTTATCAATACAATGTTTTGCTAATAATATTTTTAAATCATTCAATTCTGGATGCTGGAGTAATTCTAGAAAAAAATGCTCGATCTCAATTTCATAATTTTTTTGCTGGATACAGGTATTGGCAGATTTCTCAAGACATAGGCGTGCATGTTCAGAAAGTTTCAAAATCAAAATTTTTAGATTATTCATGAGTTTCTCATTATTGTTAGCATACAAAACTTTATAATTTTTAAATGGATAGCTGTGTTTTTTATATTTATTAAAATGAATATTTCTCTATTTTTATCCGGCCCATATTTATACTTTTTATGAAAATTGACCGAACAATTTTGGCTCATTTTACTCAAATAAAAATAAAAGTCTGTATCTTTCATCAGAATTTTGTCAATTCTTAAAATTTTTAGTCACTAAGTCCGTTAATCTTTTTTAGCTTGACTTCTCCTTAATGTTTTATGTTAAATCCGCCAAACGATTGTCAAATAAAAATAATATTTAGACATTAAAAAATATAACAACAAACAAAAATAACTGAGGCTCATTTTGAAAAAGTATATAAGTTTCATATCATTATTTATATTTGGTACAGCCTGTCTTTACCTTCCACAAGTACATGCTGCTGAATTAAAAAAATCATGTATTAAGGTCAATCCTTATGCCGCGGGTGAAACAGACCCAACATTAATTGGCTTATATCAACAGCTTTGTGATAAATCAGCGAAAAAAAATATTCCTTTACAACATGAACTCAATACACAAATTGTGAAACGTTATGTGGAGTTAGGTTCTCATCTCAAAGCACTCAATTTGATTGATCAATTACACCGCCAGCAACAGTATAACCAGACTTTAACGGACTTGAGTTTTATGGCAGGGATTGCTATTTCATCAAATGCTTTACAGCAAATGCGTAGTACAGAAGTTCGTGCCTTAAATGAAACGACCTATCCTCAAGCTAAACTATTGGCTGAGAATATTCAGTTTGCAAAACCTGCACTAGCGCCAGTTGAGTTTAAATCACATACTGTTTCAAATACCAAAAATAGCAAGAAACAGACTGCTGCAAGTACGAAGCGATCTACTACAACCAGCACTAAAACAAAAAATGTAGTCAAATCTGCTCCTATTAAAAAGACTGAAAATATCAGTACTCGCACCAATACAGCCAGTTCTAATCCATTTGGTTCATTAAAGAATAATTAATAAGGAAACAAACAATGGCCAAACGTGAAAGCGTACAGAAAAAATTACAGCGAATCCGACCACCACGCGTACAACTGACCTATGATATTGAAGTCGGTGATGGAAAGGAAATTAAGGAACTACCATTTGTTGTGGGTGTTTTAGGCGATTTTTCTGCTTCCTCTGAGCTGGAAAAAACCAAATTAAAAGATAAAAAATTTATCAATATCGATTTAGAAAATATTGATGAAGTGATGAAATCACTTGCTCCGCGAGCAAATTTTCAGGTTGAAAATACTTTAACCGAAGCCGGCGGCACTATGGCGATTGACCTGGTATTCAATGGGATGAATGATTTTTGCCCAGAGCAAATTGTGCAACAGGTGGAACCTTTACGTAAGCTGGTTGAAGCACGTGAACGTTTGACTGATCTGCGTAATAAAATTTCCAATAGTGAACGTCTGGAAGATTTATTGGATGAAGTGCTGAAAAACACGGATCAAGTACAAAAGATCAGTGTGGAGGCTGGTGATGAATAATTATAATGCTGCAACTGCCATGGATACTGCACTTGAAGAACATTCACTTTTGGATTCAATTGTCGAGCGTAGCCGTATTGCTCGTACTGAAAAAGAACATGATCGTGCTAAAAGTTTGATTGGTGAACTTGCTAAAGAGGTTATGGCAGGGACCATTACTGTTTCTGAGAATATGACGCTGGCACTTGATAAGCGTATTGCTGAAATTGATGCCATGATTTCAAGTCAGCTTAGCAAGATTATGCATCATGAAGATTTTCAAAAAGTTGAGTCGACTTGGCGTGGTTTATATTATTTCTGCCAAGAAACACCAGCACATTCTTTAATCAAGATCCGGATGCTGAATACTACAAAAAGGGAGCTAATTAAAGATTTCCAAAGTGCGACCGATTTTGATCAAAGTACCTTATTCAAGAAAATCTATGAAGAAGAATATGGTTCATTCGGTGGCGCACCTTATGCAACCTTGATTGGTGACTTTGAATTTGATCGCACACCTGAAGATATGTACCTTCTGGAACAGATTTCTCATGTCGCTGCGGCAGCACATGCACCATTTATTTCTGCTGCAAGCCCATCAATGTTTGGACTAGAGTCATTTACTGATATTGATCGTCCGCGTGATGTTTCTAAAATTTTTGAAACAGCAGAGTATGTACAGTGGCGTTCTTTCCGTGAAAGCGAAGATGCTCGCTATGTGGCACTGACCATTCCTCGAGTACTGGGACGCTTACCTTATCATCCACGTGAAGGTACAGTGACTGAGGGCTTCAATTATATCGAGGAAGTTTCTGGTGAACATCATAATGAATACCTCTGGATGAATGCATCTTATGCATTTGGCACCCGTTTGACCAATGCCTTTGATCTGCATGGCTGGTGTGCAGCCATTCGTGGTGTGGAAGGTGGTGGTCTGGTTGAGGGCCTTCCAGTACATAGCTTCAAGACCAATGATGGTGAAGTGATTTTTAAATGTCCAACAGAAATTGCCATTACCGATCGGCGTGAAAAAGAACTGAGTGATCTTGGTTTTATTCCTTTAGTCCATTGCAAAAATACGGACTATGCTGCGTTCTTTGGTGCACAGTCTGTGCAAAAAGCCAAAAAATATGACAATGATATTGCTAATGCCAATTCTGCATTATCAGGTCAAATTCAATACATTATGGCAGTTTCACGTATCGCTCATTATTTAAAAGCCATGATGCGGGATAAAGTGGGCAGTTTTGCCTCGGCAGGAAATGTCGAAGCCTTTCTTAATGACTGGCTGTCTCAGTACATTTTACTAGACGACGGTGCTTCACAAGAAGCAAAAGCTCAATATCCGCTTCGTGAAGCTTCGATCAAAGTTGTAGAAAATCCAGCTGAACCTGGTCACTACAAGTCTGTGGTTTTTTTAAGACCACATTTTCAGTTAGATGAGCTCTCTGTATCACTCAGGTTGGTCACTGAACTGCCGCAGTCAAGTCAATAGGACTACTGCGATTAAAGAACTATAAGCATTTATAACAATAGGATAATTATTAAAATGAAAGACATTTACGTCCAATTTCGTGGCAAATATAAAGTCGATGGCGAATCACGCGATTCTGAACATAAAAGCTGGTTAGAAGTAAATTCATGGGCACACCATATCCGTCAGCCTAAATCTGCTACCTCTTCAAGTGTGGGCGGCCATACTGCAGAACGAGTTGAGCATTCTGATATGGTCTTTGTAAAGGATCTGGATGCAACGAGTCCAAAGCTTTGGGAGGCTTGCTCTGCAGGGTATACCTTTGATGAAGTACAAATTGATTTTTATCGTGCCAACGGTGACAAACGTATCAAGTATTTGCAGATCAAACTCAAGCATGTCTTGGTTTCTCAAGTGACACCAAATGTGAATCAGGAAGGCGTTCCAACTGAAACATTTGGTTTGAAATATGCTGCAGTTGAGTGGACTTATAATCAGCAGGATATTAACGGTTCGCAAAAAGGTGCAGTTACCAAGAAATGGTCATTATCAAATAATACTGCTTCTTACGCAGCTTAATTTACATGGCCTGGATAAAGGCTGATATCCCTAGCCTTTATCTTTCTCTTTTAGAAAATATCTAATGAAAAGAATATGAATCTGGATCAACTTTATCCTTATGGATTTAGAAGTACGTTATTCGAACGTTTATTACCTGTAGATGATCAATACACTGGACAAGGTTTGTCTATACAAGAATTAAGACAATCCATTGCCCATGATCTCGAAGATCTTTTAAATAATCGGATGACTCGCCTGTACCAAACGGAAGAGCATTATCCTGGGATAAAAAATTCAATTCTGCAATTTGGAATTATTGATTTTGTTGGCTTGTCGACTGCGAATCCTACAGATCGTGACAAAATTTGCCGTTCAATAGAGCAGTCGATCAGTGCTCATGAACCGCGTTTAAAACAGGTGAAAGTAGAGATGCTGATTAATGAAAATAATATGAGCAGCCTGTATTTAAGTATTTCGGCTTACTTAAATATTTCACCTTTATACGAGGTGGTGATGTTTGATGCATTACTTAAACCAACAACACAGCAATACGTTATCTTGGCTCGAAAATAAGTAGGCTGTATGTGATTGAAGATTTACTACCATATTATGAAAAGCAGTTACAGGAGTTTAGCCAGCAATCACGAGAGTTTGCTACTAAATATCCTAAAATTGCGCAACGCTTATCTTTGAATCAAGAGCATATTGATGATCCACATATTGAACGGCTGATACAGGCATTTTCGCTGATTTCAGCACGTATTGATAAAAAGCTGAATGAAAGTTATGAAATCTTTACACGCTCAATTTTTGAGGTGATGTTTCCACAATATCTAAAAACTTTTCCTGCCTGTTCAATCGTCAGCTTCGAAGATAGCAATAAGACAAAGAACTTAAAAGAAGACCATATAATTCCGAAAAATACAGTCTTAAAGGCGCGTAGTATTCGTGGTGTCCAGTGTGAATACCGTACCGTGAATGATGTCACTTTATTACCAATCCAGTTGAAAGAAGTGAGCTTTAAAACGCATCCTTCTGCCTATATTCATTTGAATCGTAATGCCACTCTCATACTTAAATTTGAAATATTTAATCAGCAACTTGAACTATTATCCCAACAAAAATTGCCTTTATATCTGGATGCGATTTCTAATTTTCCTTTACAGGTTCTCGATACGATTTTTAAGTCTGACACCCTTTTTTCTTTAAAATATCAGAATCACAAAGTTGATATTGCTCGTCCATTTGAAGGGATAGGTTTTACTGAAGAGGAGAGTATTCTTCCGATTGATCAACATACACATCAAGCTTATCGTCTGCTGACTGAATATTTCTGTTTTCCAGAAAAATTTAATTTTTTAAATCTCAATTTAAATTTTTTAAAATCTGTGATGAAAGATATTACAGATTTCGAATTGCAGATTCATTTTAAGATAGACCTGAATGATCAGGTGGTTATCCGAAATTATGCAGAGTTAAATAGTGCAAACTTCAAGCTGTTTAGCACACCAATCGTCAATTTGTTTGAAAAACAGGCTGAACCTCAAAAAATTGATCATCAACAACTCGAATATCCTTTAATAAGTGATGCCCATCATCCTGAATATTTTCAGGTTTACGGCATTACTGAGATGAATCTCTTAAGAGAAAAGAGTGACAAGAATCAACTGACTTATAAAGTGTTACCATTTTTTGCCATGAATCATTCTCATCAGGAGAACCAACAGTTTTTCTATCAGCTTTTACCAGCAGCGAATAAAAATAACAGTATTGATTTTAAATACTCGATTCTTTCCAAGAATCTAAAACCGGGAACGACGACTTCTGATTTTATTAGTGTACGCTTACTATGTACTAATAGGGATCTGCCTTATCAAAGTTATCACCAAGATCAAAACAGCTTATCTCTCAATGAAAATCATCTGGTACGGAAAGGCAAATTATTAAAACGGCCGAACTTACCTTATCGTTTTCAGCAAAAACAGCTAGAACAATGGCGAATTATTTCTCATCTGTCTTTAAATAATTTGTCTCTGATGAAAGGGGATTCAGTTAGTCATATGAAAGAGCTGCTTGAGCTTTATAACTTACCGCAAACGAAAGAAAATCAGCTCATTATTAATTCAATTCAGGCGATTGAGTTTTCTTTGGGGCAAAAGCTGATTGATCATCATCCATTTCCACTGTTTGTTCGAGGGGTTAAAGTCGAGATCCAGCTGGATACCCAAGTTTTCCGAGGTACAAGTATTTATATTTTTGCCCAGATTCTAAATCATATTTTTAATTTAAAAGTTCAGATGAATAGTTATGTGGAGATGGCTGTGCTGGACTCAGAATCAAAACAGGAGTTATACCAATGCGTGCAGAACGTTGGTGGCAAGAGACTTCTGTAATTGATCAGCTCTATCAGCGACCGACTGCATTTGAACTGGTTCAGGCAACGCGGTTACTACGACACGATCCTCAGCAGCAAAATCAGCAAAAATGGAATAATACTTTTTATTTTTTAAGTTCATTGAATCTGAATTTTCCGGTATCTGAAATTGAATCACTTCAGCTAGACGATGAACGGGTACAAATCACTAATCTGATGGTGGGGCTGACGGGGATTCAGGGGGTATTACCTTATACCTACACCCATAAAGTCAGACATGCAGTACGCCAACAGCGTGAACAAAGTCTGTATTTTTTAGGGCTGTTTAATAACAAACTCACTGTGCAATATATAGATGCCTGCCTGAACTACAACTTGCCTGTGCGGTATGAAATTGAACAGGATAATCACTACTTAAAAATTTTACATGCCTTAAATGGTTATGTGGAAGAGCAACAAGACCAACAGTACATAGATGATTATTTTGCTGAATTTGCAGGTTTAATGCAGGGACAAAATAATAGTGAATATGCTTTGAAAACCATTCTGTCCTGTATTTTTCAATTTGATTTTGAAATCAAGCAGCTGATGCCAGAGCAATTCCATTTAGATGATCAGCAGAAAAGTTCTTTGAGTGAAGCTCGACCAGTTGCACTCGGCATAAATAGCTTTTGTGGTGAAAATATTACTCAAATAGATGAAAGAATCGAAATTATGATTGGTCCTTTACGCCGAAAGGATTATCTAAATTTCTTAGCCCAAGGGACATACAACCTTAAATTACAAAAAATTATCAATACTTGGTGCAGTCCAACTATGCAAGTCGATATTCGACTGATTCTGGATAAACAAGATCTTTCATCTGTACAGCTTGGCAAAAACAATTCAATGACATTGGGTCAAGGGGCATTAATCCTGCCTGAACAGGATGAACATAATAATGAAACGTGTTATTGCTTAAAGAGGAGCATGGCATGATCAAATTTATCATTTCTGCTTTTCTGATTTTTACTATTTTAGTTGGCACTTTAGCGATCTATTACTGGCGAGATAGCAACTATGATCCATCCCAAATGGATCTGATCTGGTCTTTTATCTTGCTACCAGTTTCACTTTGTCTGCTAATTTTAAGCCCTTATTTTATTTATAAAACTATTCAAAATTTCCGAAACAAAAAACTGCAGCAACAAAAAGATCAGGAATTATCTATTTTAGTACAGCAAAAAGAAAAACAAGCTGTGAATTTAGCTCAGCAAACAGCCCAGCATTACACTTTGAACATTTTATCCAGTGCTGCTTGGCATTGTTTTGGAGAAAATGAAGAAATCATACAGTTTATGCAGCAGTTTAGAAGCCCTGAACTGGATTTCCAACTGAGCAATAATTATGGCTTGCCTCTTTTATCTTATCGTATTACAGCACTTGATCAGTGGCTGGAAAAAACTCAAGACGATGATGAAGATCAATTTTTAATTTTGACTACACGTGAACGGCGAATACAGCAGTTAATTCGGCAGCAACTGCAACAGCATGAACATAGTTTACAAGGGATTTCCCAGCAATTAAAACGGTCTGCACTTTTTTATGAGAGTGACTTTGCCTACCAATACCGTATACATCCCAGATGGAATCCAGAAAATCTTCATGAAAATTTCAATGAGAAAGAGGATATTTCTCATAAAGAGATAGAAACTGTAGTACGTTTAAATCGTCTCAATGTTTATATCTTATTAGCAGAAAATCTGATTCACACTTGGGATGATCAGGTTTTTCAAACTCAACTTTTACAGCAGTTAGAAGATGATTACTCATTCCGGGCAGATCATCTGCATATTGAATTCTATTATTTCAGCCAACCCAAGGCTTATGCTTCTTATATTGAACTTTTACAAGAGATTGCTCAGCAGCCTGAACAAGCAAACCTGATTATTATGGTGGATTCTGAAATCGATCAGGACTGGCTGGATGAACAACTTTGGCAAAATGAGCAATATATTGCTTCAGAATATGCAGCCAGTTGGTGCTTAACTGCTGAACAAGTCGTTCTTGAGGTAGTTCCTGTATTACAAAAAATAAGAATAAGCACTCAGATGAAAGAGTTAAAAAATTAGGCTCTAGACTAGCAAAATG
>NZ_DDLD01000090.1:0-13842 GCF_002339435.1 Acinetobacter sp. UBA2581
TGTGTTCAGCGGACGCTTACAGTTGACGGCTGTACAGCGCAAACTCAATCGCCTGTTGATGATCTTGTGGTTGCAACAATTGATAATCTAAATTCATGTTCATAGCCAAGAATGATCCGGAATAACTATGGTTTTGTCTTTGATCATGGCTTCATGGAATTCCACATCGTAGACACTTTTTAAAAATTTGGGATCAGTGATTCGTGCTTTGTTATCCGGTCGAATCACTTGATGCTCTCGCATAAAGAACAATTCATCGGCAAATAAAAATGCCAAATTCGGATCATGCATAATCGCAATCACAGTGAAATTCTGTCGTGACAATTGGCGTAATTTTTTCATCAAATAGCTTTGATAATAGACATCTAAATGATTGGTCGGTTCATCCAATAAAATCACTTGTGGTGCTTGCACCAAAATCCGCGCAATCATCACTAATTGCCGTTCACCACCTGACAGTTCGGTATATGGACGCTCTTTCAAGTGCTCAATATCCAAATCAATTAAGGCTTGATCAACGCGTGCCCAATCTTCAGCACTCGGTCGAAAACGACTAAAGGCTGCCCGACCCGTGATCACTACATCTTTCACCAAAAATGGAAATACGGTTTTATGAAATTGTGGTAAAAACCCGAGTAAGGCTGCACGTTCTTTACCTTTAAAGCTTGCAAGTGATCGACCGGCATAACAAACACACCCCTGCTCGATTGGCTCTAAACCTGCCATTAATTTAAACAGTGTCGATTTACCACAGCCATTGCGTCCTAAAATCACTGAAAACTGGTTTTTGGGAAATGCTAAGTCAATATTTTTTAACACCTGTTTATGCCCATAGGCATAGTTCAATTGTTCAATGCGAATCATGCCCAAGCCGTCCGTTGTGTTTTCATTAATAATAGGAAAAATGGTGCTCCCAATAGCATGGTGAAAATTCCAATTGGAATTTCAAAGGTCAACAGTACCCGTGAAAAGTTATCAATCAACAGTAAGAAACTACCGCCCAACAGCATATTGGCCGGAATGCTATAACGATGATCAGGGCCAACTAACATCCGCACGATATGCGGCATAAACAGGCCATACAGACTAATAATGCCTGCGGCCGCTACAGAAGTTGAGGTACATAAGGTCACAAACACAATCAAACACAGTTGTTCCCAACGTGGATTCACCCCCACTGCCTGTGCCTCTTCTGCACCCAAAGCCATTAGGTTTAAACGCCAGCGCATGGCGTATAAACCAGCTAAAGCGATACAAATCGGAATGATTGCATATTGCACTTTTTGCCACGAGGCTTGATGTAGATTACCCATGGTCCATTGCACAATGGCTTGCAGTTTAAATGGATCACTGAGGTACTGAATAATGGTTAAACCTGCCAAAAATAGACCCGATACGATCATCCCTGATAAAATCACCATCACCAGCGAAGTTTGGCTTTCATGTTTTTGTTGGGCAAATAAGTAGGTCAATGCCACAGCACAGACACCAAAAATAAATGCGGATAAATTCGGCGAAAGCCAACTTAAAGTCAGTGCTAAGGCGGCACCAAAAGCTGCACCTGAGGAAATCCCTAAAACATACGAATCGACTAATGGATTTCTAAATAAAGCTTGTAAACCATTCCCCGCAGTGGCTAAGGCTGCACCGACCATAAAGGTCAGTAAAATACGTGGCATACGGACATTGACTAGAATGTTTTGCATCAATAGAAATTGTTCCGCATCGTAATAAGGTGTACCAAATAAAAATTGCACACACCACAGCACATAATCCCATGCATTTAGACTTTGGCTCGGTCCAATTAAGAGCGATAAAAAAATCAGGAGCAATGGCACTGGATAAAACCAGGTATATTTTAAGGATTGCAGTGTCATTACATCAGCTCCTTTGCCAAACTTGCGCCATACAGCTTGCTTAATACTCTCAGTTTCAATGTATCTACAGGTAAGTCCGATTGTTCTGGATAAATACTGTGATTAAGATGAATAGCGGTCACAATAATTTTGATGGTATGTGGGTTATAAATAAATGCAGGCGTTAAATTAAAAACCTTTTGTTGTTTGACTGCGTTTAAACCTTTTAATTCTTCACGCTGATAAATCAGTTCTGGATTAGTATTCCACAGCACAATATTGTCCGGATTCCATTCAATCAGCGTTTCTGGATTCACATTCGGTTGATTGGTCTCAGTTTCAACAATGTTGTATGCCCCTGCCAATTCAATAAAATCATTGGTGATGGATTTACGCCCCGAAGTGGAATAAACCCGCCCCCCTGACCAAGCATAGTAAATCGATTGTCGCTCAGGCTGTCTTGAGGTTTTCTCAGCCACTTCTGCCACAATGTTATCGGCAAACTGTAAAATCTCCTGCGACCGTTGTTCTGCACCGGTCAGTACGGCAATTTCAGCAAGTTCTTCTTTAACTTGTTTAAATGTTCCCGATTCCATTACATACACCGCAATGCCAAACTGCCTCAATAATTCAATGGTTTGGGTTTGCCCACTGACCAAGACTACCAAGTCAGGCTTCAGTGCCATTAAGCTTTCAATATTGGTGGCATTAGAGCCTTGTGAGGGTGTCGCAAGTTGTTTCTGGGCAATGCGGGCATCCATTTTGGAATAGGCATCAAACAACAAAGGTTGAAGATAAATTTCTGCAGGAATACCGACCACTTTCGGCCCTTGTCCCAACATATATAAACCATCTAAGCCCGACTCAAATAGCGAAACAATACGCTGTGCAGGTTGATCAACACAGACCTTTGTCGCTGAACTGTCTACAACGCAACGTTGATTGGCTGAGGCGGATACAACATTATCTTGTGGTGGTTTTGGAGACTGACAACCCATCAATACACTTGTCACCATCCCCAAAATAAAGATATGGCTGCGCATTAGAATGCCCATTGCACAGACATTGATGCCTTGATTGGCTCACCCGTCTGCACCCATAAATGGCTGTAACTCGAACGGTAATAGTGTTCATTAAATAGGTTGTGAATATTCAACTGATAACGCAGTTGTGGATTGGCTTGGTAATAAGCGCCAACATCCACCACCTGATAGGCTGGTAAACGGAAACCATTCATGACATTGCTTGGACTGTCGCCACTGCGTGAGCCGACATAACTGAGATTCGCCATCAGGCCTGCATTTTGCCAAGGGTCATACGCTACATTTAGATTGGCAGAATGTTCTGGTACATTAGTCAGAGGCGCACCACTCGAAATCAGCTCATCCTTATTTACCTCAGCATTGACCCATGCGTAATTAGCAGAAAGCTTAAGTTGATCATGCAATTGAACGCTCAGATCGAATTCAATCCCACGGCTTGAAATTTCACCTACCGCCGCCTCATAGTTAGGATCGATAGCATCGGTCATCAACACATTGTTTTTACGCATATCAAACCACGCCAAGCTCAAAGCATCGTTATCTGACCATTGCCATTTGGCACCCACTTCATAGCTTTTGGCTGTTTCAGGTTCAAAGGTTTCTAAAGTTCGACTCATGCCATTGTTCATGGAAAAGGCTTCACCATAATTGGCATAGAGAGACCATGTTGCACTTGGACGGTAGTTAATCCCGATGCGTGGGCTCAATTGCGCATGCGTGGTTTGATCCTCTAAGCCTTTCATGTGATTCTGAAAATCTTGCTCAACACGATCCCAACGTAATCCCATGAGTAGATTCCATTGATCATTGAAGAACATTTGGTCTTGAACATTTACCGCAACATAACGCTGGTTCTCATCACTGTTGGTATGCAGTGGCATATCAGGACTAAACTGCCCATAGACTGGACGATAAATATCGATCCAATTCGGGTTGCTCGCAGAATGATTCAGACGGTACTGCTGTTGCATAAAGTGAAAACGACCCGCTTCAAGACCAAGGACCAACTCATGTACCAAAGCTTGCGTTTCGAACTGTCCTAAAGCCTCGACCTGCGCCATCACATCTTCGGTCTGATAGTCACGATAGCGACGTTGGCGTTCTAAAGTGCGTAAATCGGCTTGAATCTTACGTGGTTCAGTGGAAAAACCGACCATTTGTGCATCTTTATAACTGAGTGCACCATTCATTTTCCAAGTATCATTGAAGCGATGTGCTAAACGCAGTTGATATAAATTGTCTTTGACACGCATATCACCATCATGCGGTTCACCGGTGAAGGTGTGCTTGTCCATGGTGATTTGATTATTGACCGCAGTCAGCCCACGATCAAAGGTGCCAAGATGCTGACTAAATTCAGTATCCAGATCAAGTTGTGTGTCTGGTGAGATTTTCCAAGTGAGTTGTGGTGCAACAAATAACCGTTCTGAGCTAACATGATCACGGAAGGATTGATTATCCTCTACGGCAATTCCTAAGCGATACGCCACTTGTTCAGTAATCGGTGCAGTATGTTCAGCACTAATGCGATATTCTTCTTGACTTGAAGCACGTAGATTAAGTGCTGTTGCACTTTGCCAGCTTGGTTTTTTTGTGGTGACGTTTAATGCACCGCCAATTTCACCCCTTCCATAGAGAGCCGCATTTGGCCCCTTTAAAAAATCCAAAGATGCAATATTGACCATATCACGTGGTGCAGATATGCCACGGTTCACACTTAGGCCATTGCGGATATATTCCACGCCTGTATTTGGATTACCTTCAAAACCACGGAATGAATAATTATCCCAAAAACCACCGCCATAGCTATTATTGTTCGATACCCCACTGACCAAATTCAATGCTTGATCAATCCGTTGAATATCCTGCTGTTTTAAAATGTCTTCAGCTAAATGTGTTTTATTAAATGGGATATCCAATAATTCATGCTGAAATTTAGTGATTGATTTGGATGAGGATTCTGATTCGGTTGTGCCCGTTGCAGTCACGGTGATGGTATCTAAACGATTCACCTCATCAGCCATCACTAACGTACTCACGCCAACACCACTCATCAATACAACTAAACGCAAACTCACTACAATCACCCTCGGCTTTATGCACAAAAAAAATGCATAAATAAAATTAGAATACTTTTGGTGCATTATTCATTTGATTTGTGCACCAAATATAAGCATATATATTCAAATAAGCATCAGCTTAGAGTTGAATACACTCTTGTATACAAGATGGTGGTATTACAGGCAAAAAAAATGCCAACTTTGGGAATTGGCATTCAAATTCATCTATTTATAAGTTTTAATTAAAGATTAGAAATCATATGCAAGGTAATATTTTTTACATCTTCGATACTATGCAGCACATGATGTTCAGCGAGATGAATTGCACCCTCAGCATCACGATTTAGAATACGTCGTAAAATTGCCCCGTGATCTTCATAGGCATGTTGAATATCAAATTCACGCATGGCACCCAAACTCAGTACAATTCGAATCTTCTCGCTGATCTCGTGATGGATCTTCGCAATTTGGTTGTTCCCTGCAGCCCGCACTAAAGCACAGTGAAAATCTTCACTTTGTAATACCAATTCTTTAATGTTCTGATTATAGGCTCTTGGTTCGACCAACCAGAGTTGTTTGAGCTTTTGTAGTTCTAACGACTGTTCATGATCCAGCATACATAAGCGTTTGACTGCCTCTTTTTCCAAGATCATGCGTAAATCAAACAACTCTTGATAGAAATTAAAGTCTAAGGGTTTAATTTCCCAACCACTGCGAAAATGCACATTCACATAACCTTCTTGCTCTAAACGATAGAGGACTTGACGAATAGGTGTGCGACTCACTTGATATTTTTCAGCAATATCCGTTTCAGTGAAGCGTTGTCCTGGTTTAAGTTGAAAACTAAAAATATCGTCTTTGATTTGTTGGTAAATGATATTGGCTAAGTTTGTGGAGCCTGATTTTGCGATCGTTGTCGCCATCCGTGATTCTCTTCGTATATCTTTTTAATACAGAAATTATAAGGGTATAAAGAGTATTTTAGTGAAGTTGCATAAATAAAATAGATTCTGTAGACATTTCCTATTCGTAAATAAACCGGCTTTGTTGCATAAAGACTTAAAATAGAATTTTCGTAAATTACTTAAATTTAAGTGACAACTTGGGTGTGAGGTCGGCCTAATTCTGTAAACTTATTTAAGACATGAGTAGTACTACTGCGCAAGGTGCATAAATCTATTGGGCTTGACTATAAAATTTCTAGCATTGAGTTTATCTACCAATAGGAATCGTTTAGCTATATGTATTCTAAAATGGTCAAAATTCACAAGTTCATGAATCAAGTTTTTTACATTCAAATAAATTATCTTGTAATTCATTGGTCATTAATGAAATATTAACTATTTAATTGATGAACTAGACTTTAGGTAAACATAAGTTAAGTAGACGAATTTCGGTATTAAATTCATTAATATTGATATAAATTAAATTATACATTATGTGTTGTCAATTTCTTCTTAAAAAATAGAGTTTTCCAATCACTATTATGAGAATGAGTTTGTAAATACAGACTCATTTCCTATCGCTATAAATATTAAAAATAGCTACATAGAGTTTATCTCTAGCTTATTCAAATTTGTCTTTGAAATTAGGCGTTACTACGGATGAACAATAATTTTTACAGCAGACTCATTATTATGAATCAATGTTTCAAAGCCTTTAGAAACAAGATCATCTAATGCAATACGTTGGGTAATAAAAGGTTCCAGATTAATCTTACCTTGCTCGACTAAACGGATGGTTTCCTGATGGTCATTGACATAAGCAATCGTGCCACGAATATCGAGCTCTTTCATGACCACACTATGCACATTAATTGTGGCAGGATGGCTCCAAATAGAAACAATGACGACTACCCCTGTTGGTTTTATCGCCGTCACCAGTGTATCCATGACTTTATTAACACTACTACATTCAAAAGCGACATCAACACCGTGGTCTTCCGTAATTTTCATTACTTCGGCAACTACATCAACTTGTGATGGGTCTAGTACATAATCTGCAACGCCCGCTTCTATCGCTTTTTCTTTACGTTTTGCACTCAGTTCAGTGATGATCACCGTGAGACCTTTAGCCTTTAAAATGGCTGATAAGAGTAAACCTATTGGGCCTGCTCCACCAACCAGTGCGATATCACCAGCTTTTGCACCACTTCGTACATAGGCATGATGACCAACGGACAAAGGTTCTATCAATGCTGCTTGGTCTAAGGGAATATCATTTGAGATAGGATGTACCCAACGGCGCTGAACCGCAATTTTTTCAGAAAGACCGCCGCCGCGTCCGCCTAAACCAATAAAGTTCATATTTTCTGATAAATGATATTTATCATTCGGCCCAGTCGGTACATCATCCGCAATAATGTAGGGTTCAACTACGACATGTTGCCCAATTTGAATATCATCTACTCCCTCACCAACTGCATAAACTACGCCTGAAAATTCATGTCCCATTGTTACAGGTGCAGATTCTCCTGAAATTGGATGTGGATGACCACAAGGTGGAATAAAAATAGGGCCTTCCATGAATTCATGTAAATCTGTACCGCAAATACCGCACCATGCAACTTGAATTCCAACTGTGCCTGGAACTACTTTCGGTTCAGGAATATCTTCAATCCGAATATCCCCTCGGTCATAAAAACGAGCTGCTTTCATTATGTATTCCTTATGTTGATATTAACGGTACACCATTCCACCATCTGTCAAAATAGACTGCCCTGTAATGTAGTTTGCATCCTCGCTGGCTAAAAATGCAACTAATGCAGCCACGTCATCTGGTGTTTCAGCACGTCCTAAAGCAATACCATCTACATATTTTTTATACGTTTGACCAACTGGTGCGCCTGTAATTTCAGAGAAACGCTGATCTATTTCGACCCACATATCTGTACCAACAACACCCGGACAATAACTATTTACAGTAATGTCAGCACTGGCATATTCTTTAGCTGCAGCTTGTGTCAATGCACGAACTGCAAATTTAGTTGCTGAATAAACACCGAGGAGAGCAAAACCCTCATGACCTGCGATTGAGCAGGCATTAATAATTTTTCCAGCCTGTTGGCGTTGTTTAAATTTATTTGCTGCGGCTTGAATCCCCCAAAGTACACCACCGACATTGATGTTCATGATTTGGTTAAATTCACTCGGCGTTACTTCTGCCAACGCTTTAACTTGTGCAATCCCTGCATTATTGATCATGATATCAAAGCCATTAAGTGTCGATTCTGCATGATCAATTGCATGACTGACTTGTATTGGATCTGAAATATCTGCAATAAATGTGGTGGCTTTTACGCCAAAGGCTTCGATCTCTTGTTGAACAGTATTTAACTTTTCTTGATGAAGATCGACCAATGCAATATGAACACCTTCTTGTGCCAAACGTAAGGCAATACCACGTCCAATTCCTTGTGCTGCACCCGTAATTAATGCAACTTTATTGTTTAAACCTCTAGGCATGTTGCGATTCCTTAAATATGAATTGCACGTTGCATTGCCGACAATACCGACTCATGCATCGCCTCAGATAAAGTAGGATGAGGGAAAATGACCTGTGCTAAGCTTTCATCCGTAGCTTCTAGGTATTTTGCTATAGCAAAACCTTGAATGTGTTCGGTGACTTCATGTCCAACCATGTGAGCACCCAACAATTCACCCGTTTCCTGACTAAAAATGGTTTTAACAAATCCTGCGCTATTGCCCAAAGCTAATGCTTTACCATTGGCTTGTAAGGGAAACTTACCCACATTGATATTCAAGCCCGCAGCTTTCGCTTTCTGTTCTGTCAAACCAATACTGGCCACTTGCGGATGGGTAAAGATACAGCCCGGAATTTGTGTACGATCTAAAGCATGTACATGACTTAGGCCTGCAATTTTCTCCACACAAAGAATGGCTTCATGACTGGCTTTGTGTGCCAAACACGGTGCGCCTGCGACATCACCAATTGCATAAATGCCCACGACATTGGTTTTACACCATGAGTCAACTTTGATAAAACCATTTTCAAATTCAACACCCAAATCGTCTAGGCCAAGATTTTCCGCATTCGGTTTCACGCCAATAGCTGAAAGCACCTTTTCAACAGTAATGATTTGTACACCTGTGGCAGTTTCAATATGACAATGTACTTGAGCCTGATCAGTTTCTATTTTTTTTACCGTTGCTTCAGTTAAAACCTGCATACCCTGCTGTTCAAATTGCTTTTGTACATACTTCGCAACTTCAATGTCTTCGCTAGGAAGAATCTGCTTTGCAATATCAACCAAGGTGACTTGGCAGCCTAAGTCTTGGTATAGGCTTGCAAACTCACTGCCTATAGCACCCGAACCAATGACCAGTAAAGATTTTGGTAATTGTTCTGGAACTAAAGCCTCTTTATAACTCCAGACCTGATGGCCATCTACAGGAATATGAGGCAAATTGGCCGCACGTGCACCTGTTGCGACAATAATATGCGGTGCAGAAATCTGCTGTTTTTGACCATTCGCATCTGTAAGCTCTAATTGCTCTTTGGCAATAAACTGGGCTGCTGCGTTAAAAACAGTGATTTGATTTTTTTTCAATAATTGACCGATACCTTGCACCAGTTGCTCAGAAACCTGTCTGCTATGATGGACCAGTTTTTGAATATCAAAACCAATCGCGTTAAGCGTAAAGCCAAACTGCCCTGCATGTTTGAACTGCTGCGCAAGCACAGCCCCGCTCAATAATGCCTTGGTTGGAATACATCCCCAATTAAGACATACTCCACCTAAGTGTTGTTTTTCAACGATTGCCGTTTTTAATCCCAGTTGCGCTGCGCGAATCGCAGCGACATATCCTCCAGGACCAGCACCAATAACCACAAGATCAAATTGTGTATCTGACATGACTATTCCTCCTACACCAAAATTAATGCAGGATTTTCGACAAACTGCTTAAATGCCGATAAGAATTGAGCACCCAACGCACCATCAATGACACGATGATCACAAGACAATGTTGCGGTCACCATTTCACGAACAACAATCTCATCATTTTCAACGACAGCACGTTTCTCTGCTATACCTAAGGCCAGAATTGCACCTTGAGGTGGGTTAATAATGGCATCAAATTGTTGAATACCCAGCATTCCCAAATTGGAAATACTGAAACTACCGCCTTGAAACTCATCAGGTGCTAATTTTCCAGTTTTGGCACGTGTTGCCAGATCACGCATATCATTGGAAATTTGCGCCAAAGATTTACGGTTCGCTGCTTTAATGATTGGTGTGATCAGTCCATTTTCGATGGCCACAGCAACCGAAATATCAGCTTGTTCAAACTGTAAAATCTGCTGATTCTCTTCATCAAACTGAACATTAACTTGTGGAACTTTAATCAGTGCAGCAGCAGCAGCTTTAATCAGCATATCGTTAATGGACAGTTTGACTTGCGGTACAGTACTGTTAATTTGCTGACGCAAAGCCTGAACCGACTCAACATTTAAGTCTATCGTTAAGCGAAAATGTGGTGCATTGCGTTTTGCCGCTTGTAGCCGTGCAGCGATTGCTTTACGCATACCATTCATAGCTACGGTGGTGAATTTTGCTGACTCTGTTGGATGCGCGTACTCAGTATGTTGAGCTTGTACAGGGTTTTCACGTTGATATACAGCTTCAACATCTTCCTTACAGACTCGTCCACGTGAACCCGATGCACGACAATCATGCAAATTAATACCCCATTGTTTTGCCAAACGGCGAGCAACAGGTGTTGCTAGAACATCACTATCATCTGCTTTAGATTTCGCGGCTTTCGTGCTGGCTTGATGACGTACATCTGGCCAAGAACCACCAGCAGCTTGAACTGCGGCCTGAATATCTTGAACACTGATACGGCCTTCACGTCCAGAACCTGTAATCTGAGCCAAGTTTACATTATGCTTTTCAGCCAATTTCAAGGCATGTGGCGTTGCAAAAATATCATCGCTTTGTTGGTAGCCTTGTAACTCATCAGGAATAGAATATCCGCCCTGAGTCACCGCTTTTGATCCATTACCAACACTGTTCTGTTTAGGAGCAGCTTGTACTTTGGTTTCAACTTGAGCCACATCGACTTTTTCAGGAACCGCTGCTACCGCTTTATTTTCAGTTACAGCAGGTGTTCCACCTAAAGACTGTGCAAATGCTTCAACTTCTGCATCAGAAACTTGAGCGTCTGCACAGATTGCAATGATTCCACCTACGACCAGTGTGTCACCATCGTTAGCAATAATTTTTCGTAGCAGGCCATCAAAAGGTGCTTCCAATACATTGACGATTTTTGTGGTTTCAATTTCACAAATTTCCTGTCCTTTACTAAATTGGGTACCTTCCTGAATCAGCCATTGGGCAATCGTACCCTCTTCCATGGACAAACCCCATTTTGGGATTTCTAAAGTTTTAATTTCGCTCATCCTAAGCCTCCAACGTCTTGCGTACAGCCTGTTCGATGCGTTCTACACTAGGTAACCATTCTTTTTCTAGTACTGGTGAAAATGGTACGGGTGAGTGTGGTGGAGTGACTAATTCGATTGGTGCTTTAAGATAATGAAAGCCTTTCTGGGCAATAAGCGCAGCCACATCATGTCCGAAACCACAACGTGCTGCTGATTCATCTACAATCACCACACGACCTGTTGAAGCTACTGACTCTAAAATGCCATCTTCGTCTAATGGTGAAATGGTTCTAGGGTCAACCACTTCAACCGAAATGCCTTCTTTTGCGAGCTTATCAGCGACTTCATTGGCACGATGCACCATCAAACTTAAGGCAATAATGGTGATATCTGTGCCTTCACGGGTGTAATTTGCGACACCAAAAGGAATAGTGTAGGACTCATCTGGCACTTCGCCCTTAATGTCGTACAACAACTTGTGTTCACAAAAGACTACTGGGTCGTCATCTCGAATGGCTTGAATCAATAACCCTTTTACATCATAGGCACTTGAAGGTACCACCACTTTTAAACCAGGCACTGAGGCAAACACGTTATATGGTGACTGAGAATGCTGCGCTGCTGCGGAAAAACCTGCACCAATCATGCCACGTACAACGAGTGGCGCTTTGGCTTTGCCGCCAAACATGTAGCGAAATTTAGCTGCTTGGTTATACAGCATGTCATAACACACGCCGTAAAAATCCATAAACATTAAATCTGCCACAGGTCTTAAACCCGTTGCAGCAGCACCTGCCGCCATACCAATAATCGCTGATTCTGTAATTGGAGTATCAATTACTCGTTCAGAACCAAATTCAGTCCATAAGCCTTTGGTTACACCAAGTACACCGCCAAAACCTTCCAGTTTATTGTCATCGGTATTTTTGCCACCATGCCCACCACGAACATCTTCACCGACCACAATGACACTTGGGTCTCGGCGCATTTCTAATTCAATTGCTTCTTTAATTGCGTTTCGATAACTTTTATTTGGCATTGTTCTACTATTCCTTTAGTAAGAGACGTAAACATCAGTAAGTAACTGAGAGGCTTCTGGGTACTTAGCTGCGCGTGCTTTTGCAACAGCATCGTCTACATTGGCTTTAGACTGAGCGTCAATCGCATCGAGCTTGGCTTCGTCAATTTTGTCTTTGACTTTTTCGCGGAATATTTTCAATGGATCCTTATGTTCTTTGACATAATCCAGTTCTTCTTTAGAACGGATAAGCCCTGGATCACCTTCAAAATGTCCATAAAATCGGTTGGTTACCGTTTCAATCACACTCGGACCTTCACCACGGCGGGCACGTTCAATAGCCTTTTGTGCAACTTCATACACAGCAAAAAAATCTGTTCCATCTACTTTTTCAGCGGGTAAGCCAAAACCTGCTGCTCGGCCTGCAATATCTTTACTGCCTACGGCATAATCATGTGCAGTACCTTCACCAAAACCGTTATTTTCAAAAACAAAAATGACAGGAAGCTTTAACACAACAGCCATATTAATGGCTTCAAAAGTTAAGCCCTGATTTGAACCGCCATCACCGGTAAAAGATAGACCAATCCCACCATTTTTGAGTGTTTTAGCACTTAAAGCTGCCCCAATAGCCAAAGGTGGACCACCACCCACAATACCGTTTGCACCGAGCATGCCTTTATCTAAGTCCGCAATGTGCATTGAGCCACCTTTACCACGACACAAACCATCATCTTTGCCAAAAATTTCTAGCATCATGGCGTGAATGTCACAGCCCTTTGCAATACAATGTCCGTGACCACGATGTGTTGAGGTAATGAAGTCCTTAATGGATGAAACCTGGGATATCACCTGTATTGTTTTCATCGTGAAGTCGATCCTCAAATTCACGAATGTCGCGCATTCTTTTGTATGCTGCTAGCAATTGCTCTTCCGTTAATTGCATATATTTATTCCTTATTAACTACGCTTAAAAGAAAATCCCAAATTGAATAACTGGATTTTTAAATCGTATATTTATATAAGAATATTTTTATTTAATTTCATATTAGACTAAAAAAATATAATGCATAAAAACATAAGATAAACATTAAAAACAGTGGTTTATAATATTAAAAAATTTGTAAATTTTTTAATATTATTCAGCTATATACAAAAACAAACCTTTAACCAACCTTTGTTTTATATGATAAGTTTTTTGCCCTGTTTTAATATTATTAACGCATTTAAAGCAGCTTATTTAATATCAGGCTCAATATTAATTATTTTAAACGACGGAGTGTTTGAAATGGATTTAAATAACCCAGTATTAACTGGAAAGAAGCTACGTGGCGCTAAAAAAATGGCGCGTATTCCAATTAAAGTTGTTCCAACGGAAACGATACCGAAAAAGCCAGAATGGATCCGGACTAAAATTAGTCAACCTGAGGAAGTCCAAATCATTAGATCTCTTGCGAAAG